>JAFIEW010000020.1 GCA_020832375.1 Cyclobacteriaceae bacterium | reverse complement strand
TTATCAACTACTGCCAAGCAACTGGAGGAAGTACAGAAACAGTAACTCCTAAATACAGGCTGGAGGTGTAGTTAATCGGATGCTTACGTTTAATATACAAACTGTTCTTTATTGAGTCAAAAAAAATGAGTCAAAAAAATAGCCGATGAGAAATTCATCGGCTAGTGATATGAAGTAAAATATATCTATTGCATTAAGCACTATCTATGCCAATGCATAGTTTGCATAAATACTTGAGAGGCGATCCTTATCTAAATTTACCTACAAATCTTGCGGTATCTCCTAATTGTTCCTCAATACGAATCAATTGGTTGTATTTAGCAATCCGATCTGATCTGGAAGCAGATCCGGTTTTTATTTGACCAGTATATAGTGCTACGGCAAGATCTGCGATTGTTGTATCTTCAGTTTCTCCTGATCTATGAGACATTACAGCTGTATAACCGCTCTTGTGAGCTAAATTCACCGTGTCAATGGTCTCAGTAAGAGAACCAATTTGATTAACTTTCACTAAAATGGAATTAGCGATAGCTTTATCAATACCAGTCTTAAGTCGCTTTTCATTAGTAACAAACAAATCATCACCTACCAGCTGCACATCTTTACCAATTTTCTGAGTAAGGTATTTCCATCCATCCCAGTCATCCTCTTGAAGACCATCTTCAATAGAGACAATTGGGTACTTTTTAGCCCAATCTGCCCAATAGTCTGCCATTTCTGTAGATGTCAACTCATCACCTGTAGACCACTTCAATTTGTATAATTTCTTTTTCTCATCATAAAACTCAGAAGCTGCCGGATCTAGTGCAATTTCGATATCTTCTCCAGGACGATACCCTGCCTTTTCAATAGCCTGCAATACTACTTGAATACCTTCTTCATTTGATCCTAAATTAGGAGCATAGCCACCCTCGGCACCTACATTAGTTGAATGACCATTGTCCTTCAAAATTTTCCCAAGATGATGAAATACCTCAGCTCCCCATCTTAATGCTTCAGAGAAAGAACTTGCTCCTGTTGGCATCACCATGAACTCCTGAAAATCGATGCTATTATGAGCATGGCTTCCACCGTTCAAAATATTCATCATAGGAACAGGTAGAAGATTAGCATTAATCCCACCTACGTACTGATACAAAGGCAGGCCAAAGGACTGTGCTCCTGCATGTGCCATAGCCAAGGAAACACCTAAGATGGCATTTGCACCAAGATTAGCTTTATTATCAGTACCATCAAGACGAAGCATTTTTTCGTCTAGAAATCGTTGATCCTCGATAAGTTCACCCTCCAACTCTGGTGCAATCACACGATTTACATTTTCTACGGCCTTTAAAACACCTTTCCCTAGATATTTGGACTTATCCCCATCTCTTAACTCTACCGCCTCGTGTACACCTGTTGATGCTCCAGAAGGAACGGCAGCTCTCCCCATCACACCCGCTTCGGTGGTTACCTCAACCTCTACCGTTGGATTTCCTCTTGAATCTAGAATTTGCCTAGCATGAATTTTTTCTATTCTTCTGCTCATAAATTATAAGTTAATTAGTGGTCTTTATCTTAAAAGTCTTGAAAATGCAAAAAAAAACTATCATTTGAAAGTTTTGAGAGCTTGACTAATACTTAAGCGACTAAAAAAACAGCTTTTTTCGATAGCAATCGATTGTGATTACTACCTATATGTCTCTACTTTCTTATTTTGCCGTTAGTACCATTTCGTAAAACTCATCAAATAAATACCGACTATCATGAGGCCCAGGAGATGCCTCAGGGTGAAATTGAACACTAAATGCTCTCTTAGAATTTACTTTGAATCCTTCTACTGTCCCGTCATTCAGATTGATATGCGTAACAGAAACCAAACTACTTGATTCAATCTCTTCTTTTGAGACCCCAAACCCATGATTTTGTGATGTTATCTCTCCTTTCCCAGTTACTGTATTTAGAACTGGATGGTTACAACCTCTGTGACCATGATGAAGCTTGTAGGTATTTAAGCCTAAGGCTAATCCCAGTAGCTGGTGTCCTAAACAAATTCCAAATAACGGTAAATCGGCATCTAAAATCTGCTTTACAGTATGAATTGCATATTCTGTTGCAGCAGGGTCACCAGGTCCATTACTAATAAAAAAACCCGATGGCTTAAATTGGTTCATTTCTTCAAATGAAGTCTTAGCGGGAAATACTTGACAGTAGAAGCCTCTTTTAACTAAATTATCTAAAATGCTTTTCTTTATTCCAAGATCTAAAACCGCTATATGAACACCACTAGGATCTCCAGTAAAATAAACGTCGGAAGTGCAGACTCTGCTAGCAAGTTCTAAGCCTTTCATGTCTTCAACCTCACGAAGTAAAGAGGATAAAAAGTCTAAGTCCGCACTTTCAGAACTAATCACCGCATTCATAGCGCCTTTAGTACGAATGTGACGCACAAGCATCCTGGTATCTATATCAGTAATGCCAACAATATTATGTTCAAGCAACCAATTACCAAGATCCATATCCGAAAGCGCTCTACTCCCTCGATGAGAATATTCATTAATTATTATACCATGAACTTTGGGGCTATCGGATTCTTGTTCACTGTGTCGAATACCATAATTACCAATATGAGGCGCTGTATTTACCATAAGCTGACCGGTATATGATGGGTCAGTATAAATCTCTTGATATCCAGTCATCCCAGTGTTAAAGCACAATTCGCCTCCTGTATTCCCAATTTTACCAATTGCCTTACCAGAAAACAGCGTTCCATCCTCTAAGTAGAGATAAGCATTCGTAGCCATAAATAATAATCGAAGGGGTTACTAATAAATTTTAAATACAAAAGTAAAAACAATTGGGCATAAAAAAAGGAGGTGATCACACCTCCTTGTATTTTATTTCTTATCCTCATCGGATGAAGAGTCTGCCTTATCAGATTTTTCAGGATTAGGCTCTTCAGTTTTTGAACTAGCAGCTGAAGTATCAGCTTTTGTTTCAACGCTCTCGTCATCAGCTTTTTTCTTACCAGCTCTTCTAGTGCGCTTTTTAGGTTGACTTTCTTCAGTTGTCGTAACAGCTTTGGCATTATACACTTCATTGTAGTCAACCAATTCAATTAGACATAACTCAGCGTTATCTCCCAATCGATGTCCGATTCTAATAATCCGAGTGTAACCACCAGGACGATTAGCAATTTTACCGGCAACCTCATCAAAAAGGTGCTGTACAGGTTCTTTTTTCTTTAAATAAGAAAAAACCATTCTTCTAGAATGAGTAGTATCATTCTTAGCCTTTGTAATCAAAGGTTCTACATATTTTTTCAAAGCCTTGGCCTTCGCTACAGAAGTGGTAATTCTCTTATGCAAGATAAGAGAGGATGCCATGTTGGCAAGCATCGCCTTTCTGTGGGAAGAAGTTCGACTAAGATGATTAAATCGCTTTCCGTGTCTCATTTTAATTAATCCTCATCCAATTTATACTTAGAAACATCCATGCCAAAGGTTAAATTTTTCTCGGCAATCAACTGCTCCAATTCAGCAAGTGACTTCTTACCAAAATTTCTAAATTTCATCATATCCGAAATTTCAAGACTGGCAAGATCACCCAATGTTTTGACATCAGCTGCTTTTAAACAGTTGTAAGCTCTTACTGAAAGATCTAAATCAGCAAGATTAGTTTTGAGAAGCTTTCTCATGTGAAGCATCTCCTCATCTACCTGCTCAGGCTCTTGAGACTCAGCAGTCTCAAGGACGATATTTTGATCAGAGAATAACATGAAGTGTTTGATCAAAATATTTGCAGCACCTTTAAGTGCAACCTCGGGATGTATAGAACCGTCGGTTTCTATATCAAGAATAAGCTTTTCAAAATCTGTTTTTTGCTCAACCCTAGTATTTTCAACTTTGTATTTTACGTTTTTAATTGGCGTAAAAATCGAGTCTATCGCAAGAACACCTACTGGTCGGTCGGCATCTTTATTTTCTTCAGAAGAAACATATCCGCGACCTTTATCGACCGTAAGTTCAATCTCAAAGCTTTTAGTATCATCAATATTACAGATCACATGTTCAGGATTAAGGACCTCAAAAGTATTGGTGAATTTAGATATATCACCAGCTTTAAACTGAGATTGGCCTTTTACCGTCACAATGATACTATTATCGATTGTATCTGCAACTTTCTTGAAACGCACACCTTTAAGATTAAGAATGATCTCAGATAAATCCTCGACCACACCTTCAATCGTAGAAAATTCATGCAAAACTCCAGGTACCTTGATTGAAGTAATTGCGTAACCCTCCAAGGAAGAAAGTAAAATTCTTCTTAGTGCATTCCCTATTGTTACACCATACCCTTTTTCCAAAGGTTTAAACGTGAAAAGACCATGAAAATCATCAGCCTTTTCCATGACGACCTTTTCGGGCATTTGAAATGCAAGAATAGACATAGTGGGTAATTTTAAATTGAAAATTTTATTTAGAGTAAAGCTCGACAATTAGCTGTTCCTGAATATTCTCTGGAATGTCCTCTCTTTCAGGATAAGTTACAAATTTACCAGTGTATTCAGCATCATCCCACTCTAGCCAAGTGTACTTTCTACTTTTCTTCGCAGCAAGTGAGTCAGTAATTAGCTCTAAGGATTTAGACTTTTCTCTTACTGAGATAACATCGCCAGCTTTCAACCTATACGATGGTATATTAACTACGTTACCGTTTACCCTTATATGCTTATGAGTAACTAACTGGCGAGCAGCTCTTCTTGACGGGGCAATACCTAATCTAAAAACGGTATTATCTAATCTAGCTTCAAGTAATTGAAGAAGTAGGGTACCTGTGATACCAGATCTTCTATTAGCCTCTTTAAATATATTTCTAAATTGCTTTTCTAATACACCGTAAGTGTATTTGGCTTTTTGTTTAGCCTGCAATTGGATTGCATATTCAGATTGCTTTTTTCTTCTTCCTCTTCCATGCTGTCCAGGAGGATAGCTTTTCTTTTGTAACGTTTTGTCTGGTCCAAAAATTGGTTCATTAAAACGTCTTGCAATTTTGGTCTTAGGACCTGTATATCTAGCCATTTCTTAATTCGATTTTAAATTATACTCTTCTTCTCTTTGGTGGTCTACACCCATTATGTGGAAGGGGAGTAACATCCCTGATTGACGTTACATCAATACCAGAATTTTGAATCGTACGAATGGCAGATTCTCTACCTGCACCCGGCCCTTTTACAAAAACTTCCACTTTACGTAATCCAAGGTCATAGGCGGTTTTTGCGCACTCGGCGGCAGCAGTTTGTGCAGCGTACGGAGTATTCTTTTTACTACCTTTAAAACCCATCTTACCCGCAGAAGCCCATGCTATAACTTCTCCGGCGCTATTTGTAAGAGAAATAATAATATTGTTAAAGGATGCTTTAATGTGGGCTTGGCCATTTGCATCTACAATAACGTTTCTCTTCTTTGCTTTTTCTGATCTCTTTTGAGCCATATCTAATTAATCCTATTTAACAGCCTTTTTCTTATTGGCAACAGTTTTCCTTCTACCTTTACGAGTTCTGGCGTTATTTTTAGTATTCTGACCTCTTACAGGCAGACCTCTTCTATGACGCAAACCTCTGTAACATCCAATGTCCATCAATCGCTTGATATTCATTTGAACCTCTGATTTGAGTACTCCTTCTACTTTGTACTCCTCCGTAATAACATTTCGTATTGAGGTAGACTCATCATCTGTCCACTCTACAACTTTTTTGTTTCTGTCAACACCGGCCTTATCAAGGATTAATTGAGCTGAACTCTTTCCGATCCCGAAAATATAAGTTAAGCTAATTTCTCCTCTTTTGTTATCCGGTATATCAACACCTGCAATTCTTGCCATGTTTTAACCTTGTCTTTGTTTGAACCTTGGATTTTTCTTATTTATAACGTAAACTTTTCCGTTACGACGAACTACCTTACACTCGGCACTCCGTTTTTTTACTGATGCTTTAACCTTCATGATCAAATTTTTTATTTATATCTATAAACTATTCTACCCTTTGAAAGATCATAAGGACTCATCTCAAGTTTTACCTTATCACCAGGTAAAATCTTGATATAGTTCATACGCATCTTCCCACTAATATGAGCTATAATCTGATGCCCATTTTCAAGCTCCACACGAAACATTGCATTACTTAATGCCTCCACAATTGTGCCGTCTTGCTCTATTGATGATTGCTTAGCCATATTAAAATTTAAAAACCTCTTCTATAAATTGATGACTCGTTAAAATTTCCGCATCACCTGTCTCTGTAATAGCTACAGTATGCTCGAAATGAGCCGAAGGTAACCGATCCTTAGTACGAATAGTCCAACCGTCAGATTCCTGAACTATATTTCTTTGACCCAAATTAATCATTGGTTCTATCGCTAAAACCATACCTGCTTTCAATTTAGGTCCTCTTCCTCGTTTACCGTAGTTGGGTACTTCTGGACTTTCATGTAAATTTTTACCTACACCATGCCCAACAAGTTCCCTTACAACAGTGTACCCTCTCTCTTCGGCATACTGCTGTATTGTATAACCGATATCGCCAATCCTATTACCCTGTCTAGCAAAAGAGATACCTTCATACAAAGAGGCTCTAGTAGCAATTAACAAACTAAGAACCTCATCAGAAACTTTGCCTATTGGATAAGTATAAGCGCAATCACTATGAAAACCATTATAAAATACTCCACAGTCAATGGAAATAATATCTCCATCCTTCAATTCGTATTTACTAGGAAAGCCATGAACAACGTTTTCGTTCACACTTATGCACAAAGAAGCAGGAAAACCCTGATACCCTTTGAAGGAAGGCATCCCGCCGTTATCTCTGATGTATTCTTCAGCAATCTTATCAAGTACCTCAGTTTTTACGCCTGGTTCAACACGCTTAGCGACCTCACCATGCGCACGATTCAAGATACCGGCACTCTCTTTAATCCTATCTATTTCTTCACGAGTCTTTAAATGAATCATAGACTAGCGCCAACAGTATTCTGAGATCTTCCTTTAATTTTACCAGATTTCATCATCCCCTCATACTTTCGCATAAGTAAATAGCTCTCTATTTGCCTTAAAGTATCAAGGATTACACCAACCATAATTAATAATGAAGTACCACCAAAGAATTGGCTAAACTCCATGTCTACACCTGCCAAATTGGCAAAAGCTGGCATGATCGCTACAATTGCTAAGAAAATAGATCCTGGCAAAGTAATTCTACTAAGTATATTATCGATGTAGTCACCAGTATCTTTTCCTGGCTTAATTCCAGGAATGAATCCGCCATTTCTCTTTAAATCATCTGCAATTTGCGAAGGATTTACAGTTATGGCAGTATAAAAGAAGGTAAAGACTACTACAAGAATACCGAAGACTAAATTATACTGCCAAGAAGTAAAATCGCTAAAAGTACTTCCTACACTTGCAGCCATATCTGAAGTATCTGCCCAATAGGTAGCAACTAATGCTGGTAAAAACATTAATGATTGAGCAAAGATTATAGGCATAACACCACTAGCATTGACTTTAAGTGGTAAATACTGTCTTTGTCCACCATATACTTTATTACCTGCAACTTGTTTGGCATATTGAATAGGAACTTTTCTAACGGCCTGAGTTAATGCCACAACAGCTACCACCACAAAGAATAGCATGACACCCTCTAACACTAACAATAATGCTCCATCTAAACCTTTAGACAAAACTTCGTTTCTTATGGCGAATGGGAAACGTGAGATAATACCAATCATAATAAGCATTGATATACCATTTCCTATACCCTTCTCTGTAATTCTTTCTCCTAACCACATACAGAATATTGTACCTGCGGTTAGAATTACCATAGAAGAAAGAGTAAATAAAGTACCATCTATAAGAATCGCCTCACTAGGTATAGTAGCAGTAATAAATCCTACAGACTGAGCTAGAGTGATTGCTATAGTTAATACACGAGTAATTTGGGTTATTTTCTTTCTTCCTGAATCACCTTCTTTTTGCAATTTCTGAAAATAAGGAACAGCAACAGTAAGTAACTGAATCACAATAGAAGCAGAAATATAAGGCATTATACCCAAAGCAAAAACAGAGGCATTGGAAAATGCCCCTCCTAAAAATGTATCAAGAAGTCCTAAAATACCTTCGGAAGATCCTGTTAGTTTATCTGGATCAATACCAGGTAAAGTTACAAATGAACCGAATCGAAAGATAATAAGAAAACCAATTGTGGCTAAAATCCTATCTCTTAGTTCATCTATCGAGAATATGTTCCGAATTGTAGTGAAAAACTTCGTCATAATTACACTATATTAACACTACCACCACTACTCTCAATAGCTTCCTTTGCAGAAGCAGAGATAGCATGAGCAGTAACGTTGATTTTACTAGTAACTGTACCCTTTCCTAAAATCTTGACAGTGTCGTTCTTTTTGATAATGTTATTATCAACAAGTGTTTCAACAGTAATATCAGAAACAGACAACTTTTCTGATAATTTCTGAAGATCATCAAGATTAACTGGTTTAACTTCTATTCTATTTGGGCTCTTAAATCCAAATTTAGGAACTCTTCGTTGTAAAGGCATCTGACCACCTTCGAAACCAAATTTGGTCTTATAACCACTTCTAGATTTAGCACCTTTATGTCCTTTCGTAGAGGTACCACCTCTACCTGATCCCTGGCCTCTACCTATTCTCTTTCTAGATTTAGTAGAACCAGCAGCTGGTTTTAATGTATGTAGTCTCATTTTATTTCTCAGTAACTGATACCAAATGACTCACTTTATTTATCATACCTTGAAGAGCAGGATTTAAATCCTTTTCAACAGACTTGTTGATTCTTCCAAGACCCAAAGCAGTGATTGTACGCTTTTGATCTTCAGGTCTCCCGATAGTGCTACGCACCTGGGTTATTACTACTTTTCCCATAGTCCCTTAACCATTAAATACTTTAGATAATTCTACACCTCTATCCCTTGCCACAGTATTAGCATCTCTCATTCTCAAAAGAGCATCAAAAGTTGCTTTAACCACGTTATGAGGATTGGAGGAACCTTTACTCTTTGCTAGCACATTTTTAACACCAGCACTTTCAAGAACCGCACGCATTGCACCTCCGGCTATAACACCTGTACCGCTTGAAGCTGGTTTAATAAGTACAAGACCACCACCGAATTTACCAATAATATCATGAGGAATAGTATCTCTGATAATAGGCACCTTAACTAAATTCTTCTTAGCGTCGTCGATACCCTTTGTAATAGCATCAGTAACCTCATTAGCTTTACCTAAACCATAACCAACTACACCATTACCATCACCAACTACTACAATGGCAGAAAAACTAAATCTTCTACCACCCTTCACTACTTTCGCTACGCGTTTTATAGCTACTACTTTCTCCTTAAGATCGATTTCGCTGGCCTTAACGCTTTTTATATTTGCTTGAGACATAATATTTAAAATTTGAGGCCACCTTCTCTGGCACCTTCAGCTAAATTTTTAATTCTACCGTGATATCTATAACCGCTTCTATCGAAAACCACATCTTCAATGCCAGCAGTCTTAGCTTTTTCGGCTAGTTTTTGACCTACAACTTTGCAGTCTTCTAAGTTATAGTTTTTCTTATCGGCATTAAATTCTTTGCTAGAAGCAGCAGCAAGAGTTACACCGTTAACATCATCTATTATCTGAGCATAAATAGCCCTATTACTCTTATATACAGATACTCTAGGTTTAGTTGGTGTACCACTAATTTTTTTACGGATACCTTTCCTTATTCTAAACCTTCTATTTAATTTACTAGTCGCCATATTATCCCTTATTTAGCAGCAGTCTTACCAGCTTTTCTTCTAATTTGCTCACCTACAAACCTGATACCCTTACCTTTGTAAGGCTCAACAGGTCTTAAAGATCTTAATTTGGCAGTCACTTGACCAACCAATTGCTTGTCTATTCCTTCTACTGATACCTGAGGTGCTTTACCCTTAGGAGTATCAGCTGTAAAAGTAACTCCCTCTGGAGCTTGAAAAAGAATATTATGAGAGTATCCTATGGATAAATCTAAAACGTCGCCTTGAACGACCGCTTTATAACCTACACCAACCAGTTCTAAATTATATTTAAAACCATTAGTGACACCTTCCACCATATTGGCGATTAGGGAGCGTGAGAGACCATGAAGTGCTTTGTGCTTTTTGCTATCAGATGGACGATCTAAAATACATTTAGCATCTTCAACTTTCACGTTGATATCTTTTACAAACTGTTGCGTTAATTGTCCTTTTGGACCCTTAACAGTAACAACATTGTCTGCATTAACCTCAATGGTTACACCACTAGGGATATCGACTGGCTGTTTACCGATTCGTGACATGAGTTGTTTCTAATTTTTTAATTAATAAACATAACATAATACCTCTCCGCCAACATTTTCTCTTCTAGCTTCTTTATCGGTCATTACACCTTTAGAAGTTGAAAGAATGGCTATACCTAAGCCATTAATAACCCTTGGGAGAGTGTTAACATCTGCATACTTTCTTAAACCTGGCTTGCTAACCCTTGTAAGGTTAACTATAGCAGGCTTTTTAGTAGCAGGATGATATTTTAAAGCGATCTTAATGGTCCCTTGAGGTCCATTATCATCCTCGAATTTATAATTCTGAATGTACCCTTTATCATGCAAAACTTTAGTAATCTCTTTTTTAAGATTACTAGCAGGAATCTCGACGACTCTGTGTTTTGCTTTTATTGCGTTTCTAACGCGTGTTAAATAATCAGATATTGAATCCGTAACCATAATGAATATATTATTGCCGTTTTCCCCTTAGCGAGCCGGCAAAGTTACTATAATAAATTCTAAAACCAAAAAGGCAGTTAGAAATCTTACCAACTAGCCTTAGTTACTCCAGGAATTTTACCATCAGAAGCCATTTCTCTAAAGGTAACTCTCGAAATACCAAATTTTCTCATGTAGCCTTTAGGTCTGCCAGTAAGCTTGCACCTGTTGTGCAACCTTACTGGTGAAGAATTCTTAGGCAATTTATCTAAACCCTGCCAATCGCCAGCTTCCTTCAAAGCTTTTCTTTTTTCAGCAAATTTAGCAACAAGTTTTTCTCTTTTTCTCTCTCGAGCTTTTATTGATTCTCTAGCCATTTTATTCTTTGTTTTTGTTTACAAAAGGCATTCCCAGAGCTTTGAGCAGCTCCAAGCTTTCCTCGTCTGTTTGAGCGGTAGTTACAAAAGTTATGTCCATACCTGTAATCTTATTGACCTTCTCAATACTAATTTCAGGAAATATAATTTGCTCACGAACGCCCAAAGTATAGTTACCTCTGCCGTCAAATCCTTTGTCACTGATGCCTTTAAAATCTCTTACTCGGGGTAGAGCGACAGCAATCAAACGATCAATAAATTCATACATCCTATCGCCACGTAAGGTAACTTTAGCCCCAATAGGCATACCCTCCCTTAGCTTAAAGTTTGAAACAGACTTTTTGGCAATGGTAGGAACTGCCTTTTGTCCTGTAATGGTTGATAATTCATCAACGCCTACGTCAACAAGCTTTTTATCAGCTACTGCATCACCAATACCTTTATTAATACATATTTTGGTGATTTTAGGTGCCTGCATTACAGTCTTATAGCCGAACTTTTTCATTAATGCCGGCAATACCTCTTCCTGATATTTTATTTTTACTCTTGGCTTACTCATCGATCACCTCCCCTGTTTTTTTTGCGAAACGAACTAATTTACCATCTTCATTTAATTTGCGACCTACTCTAGTAGGCTCACCCGTTGCAGGGTTAATTAAAGCTAAATTACTAATGTGGATACCAGCCTCTTGCTTTACAATTTCGCCACTAGGGTTTCCAGGAGTGGGTTTCTTATGTTTAGTAACTTGGTTAGCACCTTCAACATAAGCGCGATAATTTTTTCTGTCTACTTTAAGTACTTTACCAGTTGTACCTTTTGAGTTACCAGAAGTAACCTTCACAGTATCACCTTTTTTTATGTGAAACTTAGAAGGAACATCAATATTTTTTTTCATTGGTCCTAATTTAGAAGACTGGATTTTGCCAGCCTTAACATTTCAATAATTTATTGGACAACATTAATATTCTAAAGAACCTCAGGAGCTAAAGAAACTATTTTCATAAATTTCTTTTCCCTCAATTCACGCGCCACAGGTCCGAAAATCCTTGTGCCACGAGGTTCATTCTGAGTATTTAAAAGAACTGCAGCGTTATCTTCAAAGCGAATATATGACCCGTCTTTTCTCCTAACTGCTTTCTTAGTTCTTACAACAACAGCTTTAGAAACTGTACCTTTTTTCATATTACTAGATGATAAAGCTGACTTTACAGTCACTACGATTTTATCACCAATAGAAGCATAACGCTTTCCTGTGCCACCTAATACTCTAATGCAAAGAACTTCTTTAGCACCGCTATTATCAGCAACAGACAATCTTGATTCTTGCTGTATCATATTACTTAGCTTTTTCTAAGATTTCCACTAATCTCCAGCGCTTATTTCGACTCAAAGGTCTGGTTTCAGCGATTTTTACCAAGTCACCGATGGTACACGAATTAGTGTCATCATGTGCCATTAATTTGGTAGTTTTCCCAATGAACTTACCATAGATTGGATGTTTCACTCTTCTTTCTACAGCAACGGTAATGGACTTTTCCATTTTATTACTGACTACCTTACCGATTCTTTCTTTTCTTAAATTTCTAGACTCCATTATAAATTATTTTGAAGTTCCCTTGCTTTTAATTCAGTTTGCAAACGAGCTACCAATTTTCTTGCTAGCTTAATCTGCATGGGATTCTCCAGAGGAGAAATAGCATGAGCAAATTTAAGCTTTGAGAGATGCTCTTGTTCAGCGGCTAGCTTTCCCTGTAGTTCATCTACAGAAAGTGCTTTCATTTCAGAATTCTTCATCTTTCTACTCGGTATAGTCTTTTGCAATTACAAACTTAGTTCTTACGGGAAGCTTTTGTGCAGCTAAACGAAGCGCCTCTTCAGCTAATCCTCTTTTCACACCGGTAGCTTCAAATAATATTGTACCCGGTTTAATGACCGCCACCCAATATTCAGGGGCACCTTTACCCTTACCCATACGAACCTCTGCAGGTTTTTTGGTAATTGGTTTGTCAGGAAAAATTCTAATCCAAACTTTTCCTTCTCTTTTCATAGCACGTGTCATGGCGATACGTGCAGCTTCAATTTGCCTACTGGTAATCCAGCCTGGCTCAAGTGATTTTATACCGAAGTTACCGAAAGATAAGGTATGTCCTCGTTGAGCGACACCTTTTACCCTACCTTTCTGCATCTTCCTGAACTTAGTTCTTTTCGGCTGTAACATCTTTACTTAAAATTTTTAAGTCTTACTTTCTTTTTCTTTCACCTCGACCTCTGCCACGCTTAGCACCACGGTTACCAGCGCCGCCGCTACCAGATCCTCCAGCATTAGCTTTTTCAGCTCCTGCATTTGGAGAAAGATCAGCTTTACCGTAAATCTCACCTTTAAAGATCCACACTTTTATTCCAATCTTTCCATAAACAGTATTGGCCTCACTAACAGAGTAATCGATGTCAGCACGAAGAGTATGCAAAGGAATTCTACCTTCTTTATATTGCTCAACTCGAGCCATCTCAGCACCGCCTAAGCGACCAGATACTTTAACTTTAATACCTTGAGCACCTACACGCATTGCACCAGCAATAGCCTGTTTCATAGCTCTTCGGTAACTGATACGCGCCTGAAGCTGCTGTGCAATTGATTCCCCAACCAATTTAGAATCAGTCTCAGGTCTCTTAATTTCGAAAATATTGATCTGAACATCCTTCCCAGTCAATTTCTTAATTTCTTCCTTCAACTTATCTACCTCAGCTCCACCTTTTCCTATTACAACACCAGGTCGTGCTGTGTGAATAGTTAGAGTAATGCGCTTTAGTGTTCTCTCAATAACAATGCGAGATATACCTCCTTTAGGAATTCTAGCATTGATGTACTTTCTTATTTTATGATCTTCTACCAGTTTATCTGAAAAGTCGTTACCACCATACCAATTGGAGTCCCAACCTTTAACTATTCCAAGTCTTAAACCGGTAGGATTTACTTTTTGTCCCATTGTAATCCTTTAATTAGTTAAATTATTCTTGAGTTGCTTCAACATTGTCGGATACCAAGCTATCCAAGACAATAGTAAGGTGATTTGAACGCTTTCTGATACGATGAGCTCTACCTTGTGGGGCTGGACGCAAACGTTTTAGAATTCTTGCACTATCAACATAGATTTCTTTGATATATAGATTAGCTTCTTCGAGGCTAACGTCTTCATTTTTCACCTGCCAATCTGCAATAGCGGTAAGCAATAGCTTTTCAACACTCTTTGCAGCAACGTTAGGAGTTACCTTTAACAAGTTTAATGCGTAGTTCACTGACTGATTTCGTACGATATCAGCTACCAATCTCATTTTTCTTGGAGAGGTAGGGATATTACGTAATGAAGCCTTTGTTGCACCTTGTCTTCCTGCGTTTTGCTCTTTCTGGGCTTTCAGTTCTTCTTTCTGAAGTCTTATGCGCACAGACTTTTTAAGCTTTTGTGTATTCTCCATGTCTTAATTATCTTTTACCCTTATCTTTTTTGGAAATATGACCTCTAAAGTTTCGGGTAGGCGCAAATTCACCTAATTTATGACCGACCATGTTTTCAGTAACATAGACAGGTATAAACTTATTACCGTTGTGTACAGCGAATGTATGCCCTACAAAATCAGGTGATATCATGCTTCTCCTTGACCAAGTCTTAATCACAGACTTTTTACCTGATTCGTTTTGAACCTCAACTTTCTTTTCGAGCCTGAAGTCTATATATGGCCCTTTCTTTAATGATCTAGCCATTATTTTTTCCGTTTAGTAATGATTAATTTATCTGAATACTTGTTCGGTTTACGGGTTTTACCACCTTTAGCGTACAAGCCATTTCTAGAGCGCGGGTGTCCACCCGAAGCACGACCTTCACCACCACCCATTGGGTGATCTACAGGGTTCATAGCAACACCTCTAACTCTTGGACGACGCCCTAACCAGCGGTTTCTTCCAGCCTTACCTAACCTTACATTCATATGGTCTGCATTTGAAACAGAACCGATGGTTGCAAAACAAGTACCTAAGACAAGTCTCATTTCACCACTAGGAAGTTTAATAGTAACATATTTCCCCTCTCTAGCTAATAATTGAACATAAGATCCAGCACTTCTCGCCAATGAAGCGCCAGCGCCAGGTCGTAATTCAACATTATGAATAATTGTACCAAACGGAATCTCAGCTAAAGGAAGTGCATTACCTACTTCAGGAGAAACTCCAGAACCAGAAATTACTTCATCACCCTCCTTTAAACCCTGAGGAGCAACAATATATGACTTCTCTCCATCCACATACTGCAACAAAGCAATAAAAGATGTACGATTTGGATCATACTCAATACCTTTAACCGTAGCCGGAATATTTGCCTTTCTTCTTTTGAAATCAATAATTCTGTAAGAACGCTTATGGCCTCCACCAATATTCCTTACTGTCATCTTACCGGTGTTATTTCTACCACCTGATTTCTTAATAGGCGCAATTAAGCTTTTCTCCGGCTTATTCTTACTTAGCTCTGTATATACAGGAGCTAATCTATGTCTTTGCCCTGGAGTAATGGGCTTTAATTTTCTTACTGCCATAATCTTTTATATTAAATACCGCTGTAAAAATCAATCATCTCTCCATCCGCTACTTGAATTATAGCCTTTTTATAAGATGATGTTTTTCCACTGACAACGGAAGATTTAGTGTATTTAGTTTTTTTCTTACCAGGGATGATGCTAGTATTAACACTCTCCACAGTAACACCGTATTTCTTCTCTACTTCCTGCTTAATCTGGATTTTATTAGCTTTTTTCTCAACGATAAAACCATATTTACCAGACTCGTTGAGTGCAGAAGCTTTCTCTGTAACGAGGGGTTTGATTAGTACACTCATAGTTTTAATTAAAAAGGTTTTTAATTTTTTCTAAAGAGCCTTCACTAACCAACAGCTTATCTGCATCTAGGATGCTGTAAGTATTTATTTGATTAGCAGTAATAACTTTGGCATTTTTTAAGTTCCTGCCAGACAAGATAATGTTCTTATCAGTGTCAGGTATTACAAGCAATGTCTTACTAGACGCTAAAGACAGGCTATTTAGCATCTCCAGATAACTTTTAGTCCTTGGGGATTCAAAATTGAAATCCTCAAGAATAGTAATATCGTTTGTTGCAGCCTTGTGAGCTAAAGCCGACTTCCTAGCCAATTGCTTAGTCTTCTTGTTTAATTTGAATGAGTAGTCTTTTGGTCTTGGACCAAATACTCTACCACCGCCTCTGAAAATTGGAGATTTGATACTACCAGCTCTTGCTGTACCTGTACCTTTTTGCTTCTTAATTTTCCGAGTAGAACCTGCTATTTCAGCACGCTCTTTAGACTTGTGCGTACCTTGTCGTTGGTTCGCCAAATAACTCTTGACATCAAGGTAGATCGCGTGATCGTTAGGACTTACACCAAAGATGCTATCATCAAGCGTAATCTTTCTACCTGTATCTTCGCCGTTGTGTTTTAAAACTGAAAGTTCCATTTTACTACTTCTCTAAGATTACGTATGAATTTTTTGCACCTGGTATAGATCCACTAACTACCATTAGATTTTTCTCAGGGTAAACTTTCATTACTCTTAAGTTGAAAACTTTTACCCTAGCACCACCGGTTCTACCGGCCATTCTTAAGCCCTTAAATACGCGCCCAGGAAATGAACACGCACCAATAGATCCAGGAGCTCTTAACCTGTTGTGCTGACCGTGAGTAGCTTGACCTACTCCTCCAAAACCGTGACGTTTTACTACACCTTGGAATCCTTTTCCTTTAGAGGTACCAATCACGTGTACAAGTTCTCCTTCTTCGAAAACTTTATCCACTGTAAGACCTTGACCTAAAGAAACTTCTTCACTCACTTCAAAATCTCTAAACTCTACCAATTTCTTTTTTGGTGTAGTTTGAGCCTTTTTAAAATGACCTTGAAGAGGCTGGGTGGTATTTTTTTCTTTTTTCTCACCGTAGCCTAACTGAACCGCGTTGTAGCCGTCTGTTTCTGTTGTCTTAACTTGTGTTACTACACAAGGACCAGCTTCCACCAATGTGCATGCGACTTGTTGTCCATCGGCACTGTAGATGCTAGTCATTCCGATTTTTTTACCGATAATTCCAGACATTGCTATCTTTTAGTTATTAATTTGAACATGAGGAGTTTACATATAAACCCCAAAAAGGAATGCAAATTTATGAAACCATACTGAGTTTACCAATTATATGTCTAACTTTTTCGCTGAAAATCAGCAATATCAGAAAATATAACTCAGATAGTTTCCATGCATGTGCAGAAAAAAAAATTCGTGACCAAATAAATTTGATCACGAATTTTAATTCATCATATTATAAAAGATTTACACCTTTATCTCAACATCAACACCGCTTGGTAATTCAAGCTTCATCAATGCATCTACTGTCTTAGGACTATTACTATAAATATCAACTAGTCTCTTGTAAGTACATAGCTGAAATTGTTCCCTTGACTTCTTGTTCACGTGAGGAGAACGTAGAACGGTATAAATTTGCTTATCTGTAGGTAATGGAATTGGACCACTAACAACAGCCCCCGTTGTCTTTACAGCTTTTACGATCTTTTCAGAAGACTTATCTACTAAATTGTGATCGTAAGACTTTAATTTTATTCTTATTTTCTGATTCATACTATGTTATTATTTAGCAGCCTCTCCTTTTACACTAGCAATGATGCCTTCGGCAATATTATTTGGTACCTTGTCGTAATGAGAGAATGTCAGTGAAGCCGTTGCTCTTCCAGAAGTAATTGTTCTTAAGTCAGTAACATAACCGAATAATTCAGCCAATGGTACGTCCGCCTTTACAATGGATGCTGTCCCCTTACTGTCCATACCTTTCATTAAACCTCTTCTCTTGTTGAGGTCACCAGTTACTGATCCAGTAAATTCATCCGGCGTGACAACCTCAACCTTCATAATTGGCTCTAACAAGACAGGTTTGGCTTGCTTAGCCGCAGCCTTATAACCTAAACGAGCAGCCATTTCGAAAGATAGAGAATCTGAATCCACATCGTGGAATGAACCATGGAACAATCTAACCTTCATACTATCCATTGGATACCCGGCTAATGGTCCATTCTTCATAGCTTCTTCAAAGCCTTTCTGAACCGCAGGTATAAATTCCTTAGGTATAGCACCACCAACAATTGCATTTTGAAACTCTAAACCCGGCTCTTCACCTTCCTTTGGTCCAATTTCAAAAACAATATCAGCAAATTTACCCTTACCACCAGATTGCTTTTTATAAACTTCCTTATGTTCAATGCTTGAAGTTATAGATTCTTTATAAGCGACTTGAGGAGCTCCCTGATTGATCTCTACCTTAAACTCTCTTTTAAGTCTATCAATGATGATTTCCAAGTGTAATTCACCCATACCTCTAAGAACTGTTTGTCCAGTCTCATGGTCAGTTTCAACATGAAGTGTTGGATCTTCCTCAACTAGCTTAGAGATAGCCATACCCATTTTGTCTACATCAGCTTGAGTTTTAGGCTCAATAGCATACCCAATTACAGGCTCTGGGAATTCCATTGATTCAAGAACAATAGGATTTTTCTCGTCAGTTAATGTATCACCAGTTTTGATATCCTTAAAACCAACTCCAGCACAAATGTCACCAGCCTCAACCCTATCGATAGGGTTTTGCTTATTTGAATGCATTTGTAAAAGTCTTGAAATACGCTCTTTCTTTCTAGTTCTCATATTATATATGTAAGAACCACCATCAAGAGTACCGGAATAGACCCTCATAAATGCTAACCTACCAACAAATGGATCCGTTGCGATCTTAAATGCAAGTGCACTAAAAGGTTGGTCTAACTCAGGCTTTCTAACTTCTTCTTTGTCTGTATCAGGATTGACACCAACAATATCTGGTAAATCAACTGGTGAAGGAAGATAAGCACATACAGCATCCAATAATGCTTGAACACCTTTATTTTTGAATGCTGATCCACACATTACAGGACTAAACGATAAGTCAATTACCGCTTCACGGATTGCGCTCATCATTTCTTCAACCGTAATTGAATTTGGATCTTCGAAGAACTTCTCTAACAAAGCATCATCATATTCAGCTACAGACTCAACAAGATTTTGTCTCCATTCTGCTACTGTATCCACTAAATCTTCAGGTATATCTTCTACCTTATAGGTCATACCCTGATCTTCATCATTCCAAATAATGGCTTTATTCAAAATCAAATCAACTACTCCTTTGAAAGTATCTTCGGCACCTATTGGAACCTGAAGAGGTACAGGATTAGCTCCTAATTTATCTTTGATTTCAGCAACAGCGTTAAAAAAGTCAGCTCCAGCCCTATCCATTTTGTTCACAAAACAAATACGAGGCACTCTATACTTATCAGCTTGTCTCCATACTGTTTCAGATTGAGGCTCTACCCCAGAAACTGCACAAAATAAAGCAACGGCGCCATCAAGCACTCTAAGAGAACGCTCTACCTCTACGGTAAAGTCAACGTGTCCTGGAGTATCAATGATATTAACCTTGTATTCTTTAGTATCATCCTGTACTTGACCCTGAGTTGTTGGGTACTTCCAGAATGTAGTAGTGGCAGCAGAAGTAATGGTAATACCACGCTCCTGCTCTTGTTCCATCCAGTCCATTGTAGCTCCACCATCGTGAACCTCACCAATTTTATGGGTAAGACCGGTGTAGTAAAGTATTCTTTCAGAGGTAGTTGTTTTACCGGCATCTATGTGAGCCATGATACCGATATTCCTCAAATATCTTAAATCTTTCTTAGCCATTACTTATTAAAACCTAAAATGTGAAAATGCTTTATTTGCTTCAGCCATACGATGAGTATCATCTTTTTTCTTTACAGCTGCGCCTTCGCCTTTTGAAGCTGCAATGATCTCTCCCGCCAACCTTTCAGTCATGGACTTTTCACCTCTATTTCTAGCATAAGAAATCATCCATTTAATTCCAAGAGAAGTCTTTCTTTCAGGTCTTACTTCCATTGGTACTTGAAAAGTAGCACCACCTACTCTACGGCTTTTAACCTCAACTGCAGGCATGATATTATTCAAAGCCTTTTTCCAAGTTTCAAGTCCATTTTCACCTGTTTTCTCTTCTACGATATCGACTGCATCATAAAAAATCCTGTAGGCAACATTTTTTTTACCCGCTTGCATCATGTAGTTAACAAACTTTGTCACAAGCGTATCCTGAAACTTAGGATCAGGAAGAATATATCTCTTTTTTGGTTTTGCTTTTCTCATTGTATTATTGAATTTCTATTTCTTATCCTTCGGGCGTTTTGCACCATATTTGGACCTTCTTTGAAGTCTACCATTCACACCAGCTGTATCAAGTGCACCCCTTACGATATGGTACCTAACACCTGGAAGATCTTTTACTCTTCCTCCTCTAATTAACACAATAGAGTGTTCCTGTAAGTTGTGTCCTTCTCCTGGAATATAAGCGTTAACTTCTTTTCCGTTAGTAAGACGCACCCTTGCCACTTTTCTCATTGCTGAGTTTGGCTTCTTCGGTGTAGTTGTATATACTCTTGTACATACACCTCTTCTTTGTGGACAAGAGTCCAAAGCTGGCGATTTAGACTTTGAAGTCAATTTTTTACGCCCTTTTTTTACTAGTTGTTGTATAGTAGGCATTTACTATTTTTATTTATCTTTATATTATTTTACTCTCCCAAACTAAAATTCGGACTGCAAAAATAAGTAAAAGGTTTTAATAACCAAAACCTATTTTATTTTTAATCAGGCTTTTAAGCTTCCCCCATTGTTCCTCCAAAATTAATTGGAAACTTTGGAGCACCTTCAGACTGACGAACAGAACCAAAACTTTTCTCGTATTTCTTAATATTTTCTTGCAACGCATAAAGCAATCTTTTAGCATGCTCTGGCGTCATTACAACTCTTGATTTGACTTTAGCCTTTGGAACTCCTGGCATAGTTCTAATAAAATCAAGCACAAACTCACTGTTAGAATGAGCAATCATTGCCAAATTAACATAGACTCCCTCAGCTATATCCTGAGGGAGCTCTATGTTTAATTGATTCTTTTGAGATGCTTTAGGCTCTTTTTTCTCTTCACTCATAAGATTACTTTTCAGCTAATTCTTTCGTCTTTACTGATGAGTCATTAGCATCAGAAGTTTCATGGTACTCATCTTTATGAGTTACAACCATTTTCTTGTAGTGAGCATAACCCGTACCCGCTGGTATTAAATGCCCTACAATTACATTTTCCTTAAGCCCCATTAGGTAATCTGTTTTACCCTTAATAGAAGCCTCACTTAACACTTTTGTAGTTTCTTGGAATGAGGCAGCTGAAATAAAGCTTTCTGTTCCTAAACTAGCTTGTGTAATTCCTTGGAGTGTAGGCTTGGAAACGGCTGGCTGCGCGTCTCTTACCTCTACTAGTTTTAAATCCTTTCTCTTGAGTTGGCTATTTTCCTCTCTCAACTCACGACCTGTAATAATCTGTCCTGGTTTAAATCGAGTAGAATCACCCGCCTCCACAACTAATTTTTTATCAAGAATTTGGTCGTTTTCATCTCTAAACTGGAATTTATTAACCAATTGACCTTTCATGAATATCGTATCACCAGAGTCTAGTACCTCTACTTTCTGCATCATTTGACGAACGATAACCTCAATATGCTTGTCGTTTATCTTTACACCTTGTAGTCGATATACCTCTTGTATTTCATTTACTAAATATTCCTGAACGGCGGTAGGACCTTTTATAGAAAGAATATCTGCAGGCGTAATAGCTCCATCTGATAGTGGAGCACCAGCTTTCACGAAATCATTATCTTGTACCAAGATATGCTTAGAAAGCGATACTAAATATCTTTTCTTTACACCGTCTTTAGATTCTACAAAGATCTCCCTGTTTCCTCTTTTAATCCCACCGTATGAAACAACTCCATCAATTTCACTAACTACTGCTGGGTTACTTGGATTTCTTGCTTCAAATAATTCTGTTACCCTAGGTAAACCACCAGTAATATCTCTTGACTTACCAGCTGATCTTGGGATTTTAGCTAGGATATGCCCCGCTTTGATTTTCTGTCCTTTATCAACCTCCAAATGAGCTCCTACAGGTATATTGTAACCTTTACTCTCAGACCCATCTGATGGAATCACAATAACAGCTGGGTTTTTTGTTTTATCACGAGAATCAACAATTACTTTCTCTTTAAACCCAGTTTGCTCATCAGAGATTTCCTTATAGGTTACTCCTCTTTCAATACTTTCATAATCAACTTCTCCATCATATTCTGATAAGATTACAGCATTATATGGGTCCCATCTGCAAAGCTCTTGCCCTTTTGTTACTTGTTGTCCTTCCTCAACTTGAAGCAAAGCACCATAAGGTACATTATTTACTGCTAAAACTTTCTTTGACTTAGGATCAACGATTTTTATTTCACCAGATCTTCCCATGACGATGGTTATTTTTTCATCATCATCATTAGTTGTATTAATGGCTCTTAATTCTTCAAACTCAATAATACCATCGTATTTGGCTGGAAGCTTTGCATCAACAGCAATATTAGAAGCTGTACCACCTACGTGGAATGTTCTTAATGTAAGTTGAGTTCCAGGTTCACCAATAGACTGAGCTGCAATTACACCAACCGACTCACCGCGATGCGCCATATTACCAGTAGCTAAGTTTCTACCATAACACAAGCTACATACCCCTTGTGTAGTTTCACAAGTCAATACAGACCTTATTTCTACTTCTTCAATAGAAGACTCTTCTACTATTTCAGCTAATTCTTCCGTAATTTCTTGACCAGCTTTTATGATCAATTCCTCAGAAATAGGGTCATATACATCATGTACAGAAACTCTACCAAGTATTCTCTCCGATAAAGACTCGACTACCTCTTCATTGTCTTTTAACGCTGAAACAGTTAATCCTCTAAGCGTACCACAATCTCTTTCATTGACAACCATATCTTGAGCCACGTCTACCAATCTTCTTGTGAGGTATCCAGCATCAGCTGTCTTCAGTGCAGTATCAGCAAGACCTTTACGAGCACCGTGAGTAGAAATAAAGTACTCAATTACATCGAGTCCTTCTTTAAAGTTGGAAAGAATTGGGTTTTCAATAATTTCACCTACTGAACCTTGAAGATTCTTCTGTGGCTTAGCCATCAGTCCCCTCATTCCACCTAATTGACGAATTTGCTCTCTTGAACCACGTGCACCAGAGTGCATCATCATGTAAATTGAGTTAAATCCTTGATCATCATTTTCGAGCTGATTCATCAAGGTATTTGTAAGTAGGGAATTTATCCTTGTCCAAATATCAATTACTTGATTATATCTCTCATTGTCTGTAATCAATCCCATATAATAGTTATTGAGTACAGCATCAACTTCCTCTTTCGCCTGAGCAACAAGGCCGTCTTTCTCTTCAGGTATTTTTACATCCGTGAGGGCAATGGATAAACCACCTTTATATGCCATTTGGAAACCTAAAGTTTTTATATTATCTAGGAACGCAGCTGTTTTTGCTATCCCTGCCTTCTTATGTACCACAGAAATGATACCCTGAAGTTTTTTCTTAGTTAACAACTCATTAATGTAGCCAACTTCCTCAGGAACGAACTGGTTGAAAACGACTCTACCAGCCACAGTTTCAATCATTTCTTTATATTCATTGCCATCTTCATCCTTCTTGGTAAGTCTAACATGAATATTAGCATGCTTATCAAGTTTGCCTTCATTAAGCGCAATAATTACCTCTTCAGATGAATAAAACCTCATCCCTTCCCCTTTTACAGGTACTTCAGACGTAGACTTTCTTCCTTTTGATAGGTAGTAAAGACCTAATACCATGTCCTGCGATGGTACAGTGATTGGTGCTCCATTTGCAGGATTTAGCATATTATTTGCTGAAAGCATCAAAGTAGACGCCTCCAAAATAGCCTCATGCCCAAGTGGTACGTGAACTGCCATTTGGTCACCGTCAAAGTCAGCGTTAAAAGCTGTACATACAAGCGGGTGCAACTGGATTGCTTTACCCTCAATTAGTACAGGTTGAAAAGCTTGAATTCCCAATCTATGAAGTGTTGGGGCTCTATTCAATAATACAGGGTGGCCTTTCAAAACATTCTCAAGAATATCCCAAACCACAGGATCCTTTCTATCAACAATCTTCTTAGCAGACTTAACCGTCTTAACTATTCCTCTCTCTATTAATTTCCTTATGATAAAGGGTTTGAAAAGTTCAGCCGCCATATCCTTCGGTAAACCACATTCATGAAGTTTCAATTCAGGACCTACAACGATTACAGATCTACCAGAATAGTCAACACGCTTACCCAGAAGGTTTTGTCTAAACCTACCTTGCTTACCTTTAAGCATATCACTTAAAGATTTTAAAGCTCTATTACCGTCAGACCTTACAGCATTTACTTTTCTTGAGTTGTCAAAAAGAGAATCAACAGCCTCTTGAAGCATTCTCTTTTCATTTCTTAAAATCACCTCAGGAGCTTTGATGTCCATCAAGCGCTTCAATCGGTTATTTCGAATAATAACTCTTCTGTATAGATCATTTAAGTCTGAAGTTGCGAAACGTCCTCCATCTAGGGGCACTAATGGGCGTAGCTCAGGCGGAATAACAGGTACCATTTTAATAATCATCCACTCCGGACGATTTTCGATTCTTGTCCTCGCATCTCTAAAAGACTCAACTACTTTAAGTCTTTTGAGGGCTTCCATCCTTCTCTGCTGGGAGGTATCAGTTGCAGCTTGGTGTCTTAATGCATAAGAAAGTTCATCGAGATCTATCCTTGACAATAACATCTCCAATGCCTCTGCACCCATTTTAGCGATAAATTTATTAGGATCATCATCTTCTAATTGCTGATTCTCCCGAGGTAATTTATCTTTAATATCTAAATATTCGTCCTCAGTTAAGAAGTCAAGGTAATTGATACCGTCTTCCTCTTTAATACCTGCATTGATAACAACATAACGCTCATAATAAATAATCTGATCGAGCTTCTTCGTTGGAAGACCTAGTAAATAACCAATTTTATTAGGCAAAGAACGAAAATACCAAATATGAGCTACAGGAACGACCAGCTCGATATGTCCCATTCTCTCCCTTCTAACTTTCTTTTCTGTTACTTCTACCCCACATCGGTCACAAATAATACCTTTGTATCGGATTCTTTTATATTTTCCACAATGACACTCCCAATCTTTTGTAGGACCAAAAATTCTTTCGCAGAACAAACCTCCCATTTCAGGCTTGTACGTACGATAGTTGATGGTCTCTGGCTGAGTAACTTCTCCATGAGAGCTCTCTAAAATAGACTCAGGAGATGCTAAGCTCACCGTCACCTTGGTGAAGTCGTTGTTTAGCTTTTTATTTTTTCTAAATGCCATATCGATATAGGTCTTTATTTCAAAAGGCTACATAGCCGAATTGTTGTAATTTAATTAGTCAAGCGTGATTTCTAATGCTAAACCTCTAAGCTCGTGAACCAATACATTGAAAGATTCAGGGATATTTGGCTTATTCATATTTTCACCTTTGACAATAGCTTCGTAAGCCTTCGCCCTACCGATCACATCATCAGATTTAATCGTAAGGATTTCTTGAAGTACATGCGAAGCACCGAAAGCTTCAAGAGCCCACACCTCCATTTCACCAAAACGCTGACCACCAAATTGTGCTTTACCACCAAGAGGTTGCTGAGTAATGAGTGAGTATGGTCCTATAGATCTTGCGTGCATCTTATCATCAACTAAGTGACCTAGTTTAAGCATGTAAATAATACCAACAGTCACCTTTTGATCAAACTTATCGCCCGTTAAGCCATCATATAGGGTAGCATTACCGAAATCAGGGAGACCAGCCTCTTTTAATTCTGCATCTACTTGATCGGCCGTGGCTCCATCAAAAATAGGAGTAGCATAATATCTACCTAGTTTTTCACCTGCCCAAGCCAAAACTGTCTCATAAATCTGACCCAAGTTCATCCTTGATGGTACTCCTAGTGGATTAAGTACAATATCCATAGGAGTTCCGTCTTCTAGGAAAGGCATATCTTCCTCCCTAACAATCCTAGCAACGATACCTTTATTACCGTGACGACCTGCCATCTTATCTCCTACCTTTAGTTTACGCTTCTTAGCTACATATACTTTAGCTAATTTAACAATCCCTGCAGGCAATTCATCTCCAACCTCAGCGGTAAAGCGATCTCTTTTGAAGCGACCACCAAATTCGTTTCGGCGATTATTATAATTTTTTACCATTTGATGGATCAAAGACATCGTACTCTGATCCTCAACCCAGTCCTCAATTACCACATCAGCCAAAAGGTTAACCTCCTCTGGTATATTATAATTACTTTCGTCTCGGTAAATATTCTTATCAGGGAACAAATTTTGTTCAATATTATTTCTATTGAATTTTACTCCTTTACTAATAAGCTCATCTCCAAACTTATGTTTTACTCCATTAGAAGTTTTACCATCTAAAAGAATGGTGAGCTTCTCAATCATCTGAGTGCGAAGTTTATTTAAGTCCCTTGCATAAGTAGCCTTCAGTGATTCAACCTCTTTCTTAGCTTTAGCCCTTTGATCTTTATCTTTTTTAGGTCGACTAAAAAGTTTAGTATCAATAACCACACCTCTAAGAGAAGGAGAAGCTTTCATAGAAGCATCTTTAACATCACCTGCCTTATCACCAAAGATCGCTCTTAGAAGCTTCTCTTCCGGGGTCGGATCTGTCTCTCCTTTAGGAGTAATCTTACCAATAAGGATATCTCCCTCTTTGATTTCTGACCCAACACGGATGATACCATCTTCATCAAGATTCTTAATAGCTTCCTCGCTTACATTAGGAATCTCACTGGTCAACTCCTCTTCGCCTCTTTTAGTATCTCTTACTTCTAATTCAAATTCTTCAACGTGAATTGAAGTGAAAACGTCTTCTTTTACAAGTTTCTCTGATACTACGATAGCATCCTCAAAATTATAACCTTGCCAAGGCATAAATGCAACCTTTAAGTTACGTCCTAAAGCAAGATCTCCTTTTTCAGTAGCATAACCTTCACAAAGAATGTCTCCCTTCTTAACTTTCTGCCCCTTAACGACTATAGGTCGTAGATTAATACAAGTATCCTGATTAGTTCTTCTAAACTTAATCATTGGATAAGATTTAATTGTACCGTCGAAGCTGATCAACTCATCCTCCTTTGAAAGGTCATATTTTACTCTGATTACATTTGCATCAACATAATCTATAACACCATCTTCTTCCGCGATAACAAGAGCTCTAGAGTCACGGGCAATACGTGGTTCTAATCCTGTACCCACGATAGGTGCCTCGGAACGCAACAAAGGTACAGCTTGACGCTGCATGTTAGATCCCATCAAAGCACGGTTCGCATCATCATGCTCCAAGAATGGAATCATTGAAGCTGCAACCGAAACGATCTGATTAGGTGCAATGTCCATATAAGTTAACTCGCCTGGATCCGTGATAGGAAAATCACCTTCATAACGAGCTTTAACTTTATCATTAATAAATCGCCCCATATCATCTAGTGGAGCGTTAGCTTGTGCTATATTGTGAGTATCTTCTTCTTCCGCAGTCAAATACTTCACATTACCAGACATGTCCACCACTCCGCTCTTAACTTCCCTGTAAGGTGTTTCAATAAAACCCATACTATTTACCTTAGCATGAACACAGAGGGATGATATCAAACCAATGTTAGGACCTTCTGGAGTTTCAATAGTACATAATCTACCATAATGGGTGTAGTGAACATCACGCACCTCAAAACCTGCTCTCTCTCTAGAAAGACCACCGGGCCCTAGAGCTGACATTCTTCTTTTATGAGTTACCTCTGATAATGGATTCGTTTGATCCATAAACTGAGACAACTGATTGGTTCCAAAGAACGAGTTGATAACTGAAGATAGCGTTCTAGCATTGATCAAATCAACAGGCTTGAAATCCTCATTATCTCTAACGTTCATCCGTTCTTTGATGGTTCTTGCCATTCTTGCAAGACCAACACCAAATTGACTATATAACTGTTCTCCAACCGTTCTAACCCTACGATTACTCAAATGATCAATGTCATCTACAACAGCCTTTGCATTGATCAAACCAATCAAATATTTAACAATGCTTATGATATCTTGAGTAGTTAAAACCCTAACATCAGAACTAGAGTCTAAACCTAACTTTTTATTAATACGGTATCGACCAACTTCACCAAGATCATATCTCTTGTCAGAGAAGAAAAGGTTTTGAATTACATCCCGTGCTGTTTGCTCATCCGGCGCTTCTGTATTTCTTAACTGGCGATATATTTGTTCAACAGCCTCTTTTTCTGAGTTCGAATTATCTTTCTGAAGCGTATTATATATGATTGTAAAGTCTGAAATATTTACATCTTCTCGATGTAGAATTACAGAATCAGACCCTGAATCGAGGATTGTCTCGATATCATCTTCGGTAATAATGCTATCTCTTTCAAGAAGTACTTCATTACGATCAATAGATACAACCTCTCCTGTATCTTCATCAACAAAGTCTTCTGTCCAAGTTCTTAAAACTCTCGCTGCTAGTTTTCTACCAACTACTTTTTTAAGTTTAGCCGGCTTATTTTGAATCTCTTCACTGAGTCCAAAAAGTTCAAGAATATCTTTATCACTTCCAAATCCTATAGCACGAAGTAGCGTAGTTACAGGAAACTTTTTCTTACGGTCAATATAAGCATACATGACACTATTTACGTCCGTAGCAAACTCTATCCAAGATCCTTTAAAAGGTATAATCCTTGCTGAATACAGCTTAGTGCCGTTGGTGTGTTTGCTTTGAGCAAAGAAAACACCAGGACTTCTATGTAGTTGTGAAACGATCACTCGTTCTGCCCCATTGATTACAAAAGATCCTTTCTCGGTCATATAAGGTATATTACCGAGAAATACCTCTTGTTCAATGGTTTCGAAATCTTCATTTTCTTCATCGTTACAAAGAAGACGTAATTTCGCCTTTAATGGAACAGAATAAGTGAGTCCTCTATCGATAGATTCATCTACAGAATACTTCGGAGGGTCGATAGTGTAATCAACGAACTCAAGCACGAAGTTCTCACGAGAATCAGATATAGGAAAGTTTTCATTAAACACCTTGTAAAGACCTTCCTCCTCCTTCTTTTCAGCGGTGGTATCAATTTGAAAGAAATCAATAAAAGATCTAAGTTGAACATCCAAAAAGTCAGGATAGTCAATAACCTTTTTGATGGAAGAGAAATTTTTTCTTTGGATTTGGTTACTATTTGCCAAGGCCATGAATATTTAAGTTGTAAGATAAACACCGAGAGCGTCCAAAATGGACTAAAAGTTTGTGGTACGCACAAACTGGAAAAGACCTGACATTAAAGCCAGGTCTAAATTAACTTATTAGCGTATTGAAATTACGCACTGAGATTATTTTAACTCTACCTCAGCACCAGTTTCTTCAAGCTGACTCTTAAGAGCTTCAGCCTCGTCTTTAGAAATACCTTCCTTAATCGCTTTAGGAGCTCCATCAACGATTTCTTTTGCTTCTTTCAATCCTAGTCCAGTAAGTTCCTTAACAAGTTTTACAACTTTAAGTTTAGCACCACCAGCTGACTTAAGAATAACGTCAAACTCAGTCTTTTCAGCTTCACCACCACCTTCAGCAGCGGCTCCACCAGCTACTGCGATAGGCGCAGCTGCAGCAGGCTCGATACCGTACTCGTCCTTAAGAATTGTAGCAAGCTCATTTACTTCTTTCACAGACAAGTTAACTAATTGCTCCGCGAATTCTTTCAAATCTGCCATCGTATTATATTGTTTTAAAGATTGTTATTTACTTTTTTACTTGATTTATCCTTCCTTCTCAGAAAGTGTTTTTAAAATGCCGGCTATTTTTCCACCTCCGCTCTGAAGAGCAGAGATAACATTCTTAGCAGGTGACTGTAGTAATCCAATAATATCAGCAACTACCTCTTCTTTAGATTTAAGTGAACTTAATTCTTCAAGTTTATCATGTCCTATGTAGATAGCTGTATCTATAACAGCACCCTTTAATATAGGACGATCAATTTTTGAGTGTGCTTTTCTGAATTTTTTAAGTACCTCTGCTGGTGCTTTAGCCTTCTCCGGGTGAAACATTATCCCCGAAAATCCTTTTAACGCATGTTCATATATAGGTGTGTAATCAACATCATCATCTTTTCGCTCTAAAGCTTTTTTAATAAATGTATTTTTGTACACTTTGTAGAACACACCACTATCGAAACACATTTTTCGAAGCTCGTTCGTCTGAGCAACAGTAAGATCAGAACTGTCAGTTATATAATAATAACTGTTATCTGCCAACTTCTCTGCTAGCTCATCTATTTGTTGTGCTTTTTCGTTTTTTGTCATGACTACAATCCTACTATACTACTTTTGTCAATTTTAATTCCAGGGCTCATAGTACTGGATAGTGTAATCGACTTTACATAAGTACCTTTGGATGAAGCTGGTTTCAATTTAAGAATGGTCTGAATAAATTCATTGGCATTCTCTCTGATTTTTTCTGCGTCAAAACTGGCTTTACCTACCGAAGTATGTACGATACCAAATTTATCTACTTTAAAATCTATTTTACCCGCTTTCACGTCTTGTACAGCCTTACCAACGTCTAAAGTGACGGTACCAGATTTTGGATTGGGCATTAAGCCTCTTGGACCTAATACTCTACCTAATCGTCCTACTTTAGCCATTACAGTTGGCATAGTTATAATTACATCTATGTCAGTCCAGCCGCCTTCGATCTTTTTGATATAATCATCAAGACCTACATGGTCAGCACCTGCATCTTTTGCTTCTTGCTCTTTATCTGGGGTACAAAGTACTAATACACGTACATCCTTACCAGTCCCATGAGGAAGAGCAACAACGCCTCTTACCATTTGATCTGCTTTCCTAGGATCAACTCCTAGTCTTATATCAACATCCACTGAAGCATCAAACTTTACGCTGGTAATTTCTTTTACCAAGGCGGAAGCGTCCGTCAATGAATATGATTTCTCAAGATCAAACTTTTCTTTTATCTCTTTCTGCTTTTTAGTTAGCTTTGCCATGTTCTTGTTTAGGTTTTAGTTTTCCCAAGGGGCCTTACCCTCAACTCTAATCCCCATGCTTCTAGCCGTTCCGGCCACCATTTTCATGGCAGATTCTATAGTGAAAGCATTAAGATCAGGCATTTTAGTTTCAGCTATTTCTTTTACTTGATCCCAAGTAACTTTAGCCACCTTCTTACGGTTAGGCTCTGCTGATCCTTTCTTGGTTTTTGCTGCCTCCAAAAGCAATACCGGCGCTGGAGGTGTTTTAATGACGAAATCGAAAGATTTGTCAGAATACACCGTAATAACAACCGGCAAAACTTGACCCGCCTTATCTTGAGTACGACCATTGAACTGCTTACAGAACTCCATAATATTGAGTCCCTTAGCACCAAGAGCTGGCCCAACAGGGGGTGAAGGATTGGCAGCACCACCTTTAACTTGCAGTTTAACGTAACCGGTGATTTCTTTTGCCATTTTGCTAATCTACTTTTTCTACTTGCATGAAATTTAATTCGACAGGTGTGTTTCTACCAAAAATTTTAACCGTAACGTTAATCTTTTTACGCTCTTCATGAATTTCTTCAATTGTGCCAGTAAAACCACTAAAAGGTCCATCCATCACCTTGACAGATTCCCCTTTGATGAAACTATTATCAGCCTCTTCATCCTGTATATCTACTTCTCCGACTCTACCCAATATCCGGTTTATCTCTGATTCACGTAATGGAACAGGAATCCTGTTGGAAGCACCAGTACCGCTACCCAGAAAACCGATAATCCCAGGTATCCCCGTAATAACATGCTTCACCTCTCCATGAGAGATATCGGCTTGAACTATTACGTAACCTGGAAAAAAGTTACGCTCACGAACACGCTTTTTACCTTGGCGCATTTCATACACCTTTTCAGAAGGAATAAGCACTTCTGGAATGTATTCTTCTAGCTTTTGTCTTGCAATTTCATTTTCAAGATAAGTCTTTATTTTCTTTTCTTGTCCACTAACTGCACGAATTACATACCATTTAAGATCAGCCATTCACCTAATTTTAAGGGTTGATTATACTCCGTAGAACCATCCGACAGCATTCTTAAATGCTAGGTCAAATAGTCCAATTAGTAATGCGAAAATGAGAGAAGCAATCAATACTAAAATAGAGCTCTGTCGGAGCTCTTTATAAGTTGACCACGAAACTTTTTCTCTAAGTTCGATTACTGATTCACGTACAAAAGATATAAGCTTGTTCATTTTAATTATATTGAGTAAAGCTTGAAAGTAGCACGGGTGGAGAGACTCGAACTCCCAGCCAATGGTTTTGGAGACCACTACTCTACCAATTGAGCTACACCCGTGTATACACCTTATAAAAGGAGTGCAAAAATAAGAAGAATTATTTAAGCAAACAAATGCGCCAGCGATTAAACCGGCGCATTTGATTTTATATGATTCTTAAACTAGGATATTATTCGATGATTTCAGTTACCTGACCTGCACCTACTGTTCTACCACCCTCACGGATTGCAAAACGTAATCCTTTTTCCATTGCAATTGGGTTGATCAAAGTGACATCTACTGTTACGTTATCACCAGGCATTACCATTTCGATATCGCTTGGAAGCATGATCTCGCCAGTTACGTCTGTCGTTCTGAAATAGAACTGTGGACGATACTTGTTAAAGAATGGAGTGTGACGCCCACCTTCTTCTTTCGAAAGAACGTAAACCTCAGCTTTGAATTTAGTATGCGGTTTTACAGAACCTGGCTTACAAATAACCATTCCTCTTTTAATTTGAGTTTTCTCAATACCTCTTAAAAGAAGACCTACGTTATCACCAGCTTCACCTCTGTCTAGGATTTTACGGAACATCTCAACACCAGTAACGGTAGACTTAAGATTTTCAGCACCCATACCTAAGATATCAACTGGATCTCCAGAGTTAATTACTCCTCTTTCAATTCTACCAGTAGCAACAGTACCACGACCAGTGATCGAGAATACGTCCTCAACAGGCATCAAGAAATCTTTGTCAGTTAAACGCTCAGGAATTGGAATGAATTCGTCAACAGCGTTCATAAGTTCCATGATCTTCTCGATCCACTTCTCATCACCTTCCAAACCACCAAGAGCCGAGCCTTGAATAACAGGAATGTTATCACCATCGAATTCATAAGATGAAAGTAATTCTCTTACTTCCATTTCTACTAATTCTAATAACTCCTCATCATCAACTAAATCTACTTTGTTTAAGAAAACAACAAGAGCTGGAAGACCTACCTGACGAGCAAGAAGGATATGCTCTCTAGTTTGAGGCATTGGACCATCAGTAGCAGCAACTACAAGAATAGCACCGTCCATCTGCGCAGCACCAGTAATCATGTTCTTAACGTAGTCAGCGTGACCCGGACAATCCACGTGTGCGTAATGTCTTGTTTCTGTAGCATACTCTACGTGAGAAGTATTGATAGTAATACCTCTTTCTTTCTCTTCAGGTGCATTATCGATAGTAGCGAAATCTCTAATATCACAAAGACCTTTGTCAGAAAGTACCTTAGTAATTGCCGCAGTCAAAGTAGTTTTACCGTGATCTACGTGACCGATTGTACCGATGTTCACGTGCGGCTTGGAACGATCAAATGTTGCTTTAGCCATATTCTAAAATCCTCTGTTTAGGTTGATATAATAAGTTTGATATAAACGTACGAAAGCCCTTAAATTTCTTTAAGAGCGTATCCCAGCAAATATAACTCAGAGCCAATGACGGGAATTGAACCCGTGACCTCTTCCTTACCAAGGAAGCACTCTACCCCTGAGCTACATCGGCTGATGAACCGGCGATTTTATTATTGAGCGGGAGACGAGGTTCGAACTCGCGACCTACAGCTTGGAAGGCTGTCGCTCTACCAGCTGAGCTACTCCCGCTTTTATTAAATCACTCTGGTAATAGTGGGGGGAGCAGGATTCGAACCTACGAAGGCATACGCCAGCAGATTTACAGTCTGCCCCAGTTGGCCGCTTTGGTATCCCCCCTTATCTAATTGATTATCCCGATATATTTGGGACTGCAAAAGTAGTTGATTAAATTTTAATTCCAAAGATTTTTACTGAAAAAAAAATTTTAATATTTATCGACTCGCTCCTCCATTTGAGTTTTGCGTTGCAAATATAGAAACTCTTTATTTAAGGACAATACTTTTTTTTAAATCATTCGACAAAAATTGATCTATAAAAACTTATTAACTCATCATCTTCCTCATTATCAACCACTTCAGCAATTCTTACTGAAACTTCATCAGGATAAATAGACACTAATGCGAGCATGCCTTGAAAAGCACTGAATCGATGATACTTGCTTGAAGCATTTTTTGCATGCTCAAAAAGGATATCAAAAATACCTCTATCTCCACCTATTGTTTCTGCGTACTCACCCGCCAACTGATACATATAGAACTTATCCATGAAATCACCTCTTCGCAAGCCAGCAATATACCATTCTGACTTAGCTTGCTTCTCCTCATCTATAAAATAACGAGCCAAAGTAAGCATAAAAGATGGATGATCCTCTTTTTCCTTTTCTTCCAAAATCTGCTTACCCTTAATAGGGTCAAATTCATAATACAATGAAACGGCAATATTCTGCACCATCAATGAAGTATCTACTAGCGCTTGATCAAGTAAAGCTCCATAATCTTCAGAAAAATCTGCAATAACCGCCTGAAGTGCTTCTGCTCTTACTTGAGAGCGAGGATCCTCTCTACTTAGGCGTTCTAATTGCTCATGATATTCTTCCTCTAAGTCTTTCTCATAAATGGCCTCAACTGCCAATCTGCGAATTTCATAAAAACTATCTTCCAAGGCCTTTTCTAAAATATCATCCAAATAAGGACTATCTTCAGCCTCAACAATCATTTCAAATGCTTCTAACCGCCTGATATTGTGAGTTGACCTGAGATATTGATGATACCAAAACTTCTCGCTCATCTCAATATCATGATCACCAAAGACCTTAAAATCATGATCGAAAATAATGGTTTCTACATCATAAGATGGTAAATCACTGATGGTAAAAGTATAACTTGAGCTTCTTAAAGCACGACTGTACCGATATTCCTTATCATCCCCGGTAAGAAAAATTGAAAAATTAAGCGGCAGCTCATAAAGTGGATAGTCCTCTAAATTTTGCGTCTGCATAATTATAATTTGAAGATTCTCAGTGCTATCTGGCAGTTCGTACCTTATAGCTAACTCTGGATGACCAGAAGCATAAAACCACTGATCAAAGTATTCATATAAATCTAAACCTGTTACTTCTTCAAAAGCTAACCTTAGGTCGTGAGCCTCTACACTTTTAAATTCATGTTTTTTTAGAAAGTGACTCAAACTCGAAAAAAATGCATCATCACCTAGTTTTTCCCTAAGCATATGAAGAATCACCCCGCCTTTGGCATAGGAGTGACTATCAAACATATCATCATGCGCCTCATATTCAAATCTTATCAAATCAACAGTTTTGGTTTGACTCTCATATAAATACTGTTGCCACTCCTCATGAAGGTGGAAATCAGCCTCCTCCTTTCCTTTATTATGCTCCTTCCATAGATATTCGCTATAGTTAGCAAATGCTTCATTAAGCGCCAATTGAGACCAGCTTTCAGCTGTAGTGATATTACCAAACCAGTGATGAAACAGCTCATGAGCTATGATATCATCATGATTCTCATCAATGAGGGTGCGCTTATCTACTAGAAGTCGATCATAAAAGACACTGGCAGAGGTGTTTTCCATAGCACCACTCACAAAATCTCTCACCACTATTTGTGCGTACTTCGGCCAAGGATACTCATAATCTAAAAGATCACTAAAAAAATCAAGCATTTTGGGAGTGTTGCCAAACACATAAGGCGCGTGCTCTGCAAACTCTGGCTCCACCCAATAACTGATCTCTTTACCACGCCATTGCTCACGATGTACCGCAAATTCACCCACAGCCATCATGGTCAGATAGGGCGCGTGCGGCTGATCCATTTTCCAGTAATCTTCTACAATGTCATCGCTTATTTCTCTACTCGAAGCCAAAACTCCGTTGGAAAGGCTCTGCATATTTTTTGGTCGCTGTATATAAATTTCTTGCGTATGCTTTTGGTTGGGATGATCAATCGTAGGAAACCAACAAGAAGAGCCTTCAGTTTGTCCTTGTGTCCAAAGGTGAGTAGGGATGTTGGGGTCAGATCCATCAGGATTGATAAAATAAACTCCCTTGTCGTCGGTGATAGCATTGCCTCCTCCAGACCCACATTTTTGGGGATGAGCTAAATAATCGATGGAAATTTGCATAGTGTCACCGCGTACGTATTCTTTATCCAGTTGAATGCTGATCAATTGCTGGTCGTAATCATAAGTCAAAATAAAAGTAGTATCAGGCCTTATCATTTTAATAGATTTTATATCAAAAGATTTAGCATTGATTTCAAGGATTTGTTGTGGATAAAAGTGAGGAGTTAAATCAATCACAGCAAGACCTTTTACTGTTTGCTCATCCCAATCAAAACTTACTTTTAACTGTGTATGTATAAGGTTAAAAGCTCGGGTCGGACTCTTTCTAAACTTTGGAAGTTCTTTTTCTTGAATAAAAAGCCAGTCATTATCGTCCGATGTCCAAAGATCGCTAGCATCATCAAAAGCCATATTATTTCTACTATCGTTATCTAGGGACGATGATTTGGCTTCAGGTGAGGATACCGAGGTCTCTGATGGCTTACAAGAAGAGGTAAGAAGACTCGAAAGAAGCAGTAGGGCGGCAAAGGTATTTCGCATGGATTTAAATCAGATATTCTTTTTAAGAATTGAAAAAAAACTTATTTTGCAAGTTAAACGAAAGAGACCATATAATCTATACTAAAAGGGAAAGACGATGCAAAAAATCACCTTAACGAGCAGCGGTAATGAATACGAACATACAGAAACTGCTGAAGGGCACTTTATTGATGGGGAAGCTTTTCCTGTAAAAATAGAGAAGGTATCAAAGGACAAATACCTGATGACCACCGATAACAAAGTTTATCGGCTGCAACTGGCTGAGGCCAACCATGAAAAAGGCACGGCTGTATTATATATAGATAATAAAAAAGCTGATGTAAGCATTCAGGACAAAATAAGCCTTTTATTAGAAGAGTTGGGAATGAGCGACATGGCCACTAGTAAGGTAAGTGAAATAAAGGCTCCAATGCCTGGGCTTATACTAGATATATTATGCGAAGTGGGTCAAGAGGTAGAGGAAGGCGATAAGCTTTTCGTGTTGGAAGCTATGAAGATGGAAAACATCATAAAGAGCGGTGGTAGTGGAAAAATAAAAAGCATTGAAGTGGCTAAAGGTGATTCTACTGAAAAGAATCAAATCCTGCTACATTTCGAATAAAAGTAAAGATTGAAAGACGCTTAAATTATAGAGCGTCTTTTTTTATGGATTTTATATCTTTGCAAAAAAATTGGGATTACAAATAATCAGGAATAAACAAATACGGTACTTAACGGGGCAAAAAATCGAAAATAATGAAATACAAACGCATCTTATTGAAGCTAAGCGGAGAGGCACTCATGGGTGAACAAAACTACGGTATTGATAGCAAAAGGCTTGAGCAATATGCCCATGACATACGTACTATACACGACATGGGTGTTGAAATAGCGATTGTCATCGGTGGGGGCAATATTTATCGCGGGGTGCAAGCCGAGAAAACAGGAATCGACAGAGTCCAGGGTGATTATATGGGTATGCTAGCGACCGTGATTAATGGAATGGCGCTTCAAAGTGCACTAGAAAAGGCTGGCATGTTCACTCGATTGATGTCTGGCTTTAAAATAGAATCTGTTTGTGAACCATTTATTCGTAGACGCGCAGTGCGACATCTAGAAAAAAAGCGAATTGTAATATTTGGAGCTGGTATCGGTAATCCGTACTTTACTACCGATAGTACGGCTAGCCTTCGAGCCATCGAAATACAAGCCGATGTGGTCTTAAAAGGCACAAGAGTAGATGGTGTTTACAGTGAAGATCCTGAGAAGAATCCCGATGCCGAGCGGTATTCAAACATAAGTTTTCAAGATGTTTACCAAAAAGGATTGTCTGTAATGGACATGACTGCTTTTACTCTCTGTCATGAAAACAACCTTCCCATCATTGTTTTCGATATGAATACTAGTGGCAACTTAACTAAGTTAATCGCTGGAGAGGAAGTAGGTACACTTATAACATAATTAAGCTTAACACACATACATTACTATGGAAGAAATACAAATGCATCTAGAAGAGGCGGATGAGTTGATGAATAAGACACTAAGCCATACTGAGGCGGAGGTACTCAAAATAAGAGCTGGTAAAGCAATGCCTAATATGCTGGATGGACTTACCGTGCAATACTATGGTGCTGACACACCCCTCAATCAAGTAGCGAGTGTCACTACGCCAGATGCTAGAACCTTACTCATTAAGCCTTTTGAAAATAAGCTTATCGGCGAAATCGAAAAAGCAATTATCAACAGTGATTTGGGATTGAACCCTCAAAATGATGGTGAGGTAGTTCGTTTAAGCATCCCTCCACTAACTGAGGAAAGAAGAACAAATCTTGTGAAGCAAGTAAAAGCCGAGTGTGAGCAAGGTAAAATTAGCGTAAGAAATATTCGAAAAGACACGAACGAATCTTTAAGAAAGCTTCAGAAAGAAGGCGCTTCGGAAGATGAGGTGAAAAGAGCTGAAACTAAGGTTCAAGAACTTACAGACGCTTACACTAAAAAGTTGGATGCTGTATTAGAAAAGAAAGAAAAAGAGATTATGACCATATAAGTCATTTAATTTTCTTACAATCAACTTAGAAACCGAAATATAGCTTGATGATTCAAGGTCTATATTTCGGTTTTTTATAAGCTGAGCTCAGCCAAATATTGATCATCATCACTTTCGAAAAGGATGTCCATTTTGAAACCTGCTTGATGAGCCTGATCCTCCATTAAATCCTTATCAATGTAGATCCAAGGAAACCAATCGCTTCGCATCCTCTTATAAGCATACTGAAATTCTACTTCACCGTAATAGTCCGCCTCATGGTTCTCTATGCCTTGTTTCTCTAAGTATGCGATATCACTGCTATCAAAAAGAATTTTTCCATTGGGAGCAAGTAGTTCTTTGAGTATGCGTAAGAAGCTTTGCATATTAGCTAATTTCCCCGCTAATCCTATGCCATTCATCATAAGTAATAGGGTATCATATTTTATATTGGGATGATACTCATAGATACTTTTACATACCACCTGATCCACTCCCCTTTTTGTCATGATATCACAACATAAGGCACTTTTTTCTAGCGCCATAACTGACTTACCCTCCTGTTGCAATGCTAGCGAGTGTGCACCCACCCCAGCACCTACATCTAAAACACGGCCTTGACATCTGCTCAATGCTAGCTTTTCTAATACGTTAAAACCATTTTCCGACCTAAAAAAGGCATCCAGAGGCATTTTCTCTGTCTCCGAGAGGTGATTGTGCAATGTAATATGAGAAGGCTTTCCCTTCTCAAAAAAATGCGTTAAAGCTAAGCCTTGAAGATCTTCATGAAACATAGGTAGTTGTACTATTATTTTATTCAAAGCATTTTCTAGGAATGACATTAATCATTAGCCTCCTTTTTATGAATTAAACAAAAACTAATATGCTTACCTGCATAATTACATAAATAGGGAATGCTTAAAAACAGCTAAATTGTTGATAAATAAATCACAAAATCTATACTTGATTAATATGAGTGCACAATTTTTATTCAAAAGTAGTAAAAATGCTTGCACGAAAATGTCTGAGATAGACATTTTGTAGCTTAGCCCTAAGTAAATATGAGCCTTGAAAAGACACAAGTTGTTAGGTTGTGACGTCCTATCAGAGCTAAGTGCATACTTTCTATTTCTCACAGGGCTTCACCCTGTGCTTTGCAATATAGTGCCCTCAGCGCTTTTAATACTTAATACATCCTTTGAAATTTAAGGTGCAAACAAAGGGATAAGCATAAAAACTAATCGAAACAAAACAGTAAAAAAACGCTAGAGACTAAAAGTAAAACACGGTTAATTTTTATCATCTAAGATTAAATCTAAGGGGTCAGCCTCTTTTCCCTCTTCGTCAAGTTTTTCTTTATATTTTTTTTCATTTCGCTCTTGCTCTATGATTTCCTGAGACTTCAACACACGGTCAAAACTCATCGTATATTTGAGAGATACACCTCTTTCTTGTATGAATTGTTCGCCGGTGAGATCTCTTCTATTTCTTTGAAATACTCTTGCCACCAGGCTTCCTGTTTCGGTAATTCGGTAGTTTACCTCCATATCACCAAATACGAAGGTGTCGTCTGTCTGTCCACCAGGCCCTCCGCCCATAGCTGTGGTACCTCCTACGCTGACAGATAGTCGGTCATTCATAAAGTTTCGAGAAAGCTGTACCCCAAGATCACGGTCTTCGATACCTCCTCCCTCACCATCAAAACGACGCGCTTCCATTTCTACACTAACTTCTACACCGCCGAGGTACTCTTGAGTGAGCGATGAGAGTTGATTAGTTAAGAAGCTGCTTACACTAGCGTCAATCTGTCGGTCCGTAGCTCCCCCTCCAGCTGCGGCGAAATTATTGTCAGGAGGAATAAACCTACCCAAAACTACCAAACCAAACACCTGCTTCAGCATGGCTGATTCGTTTTCTCTAATGCGACGGAGCTGCTCAGTTACTGCGCTGCCACTCATACTTTGCGTCTCTTCGGGAATTTCAATATCAAAAGAAAGCTGAGGTGCTGATATTGTACCTTCTATGGTCATTAGTACATTGACAGGAAGCCTTCTTCTAGCAGCTCGAATCTCATCGGCAGTCATCAAGTCAATTTCGTTTTGTATCAAATCGTATCTTGAAGCATCTTGTTCATAGATTGCTTTGATTGAAAGTATTGCATCTTCAGGGTTGCCTGCAAAACTTACCGTGCTCCCAGAACGAACTCTAAACTCTTTAGTGACCACATCCATGAAGCGAAGCCGATACTTGCCCTCAGACACCTGCAAAGTCCCCTGCAAGTTATTATCGCCGGCTAGAGTACGACTCAATTTAAAACTTCCCCCTCCCCTTACTTCAGCGTACTCTCCACTGGCTGGATCGATATAAATTCTACAGTAAGCTTGTTCGTCAATATCTACATCTAAATCTAGAATTACACCACTCAATTGGATTCGCTCAGGATCATTGCTTGATTCCTGTTGTAGTTTCAAGCTGTCTGCAGTTGTGCTAACAAACTCAATGAAGCTTTCTTGTAATACTTCTTCCGGTCGAGAGATCATAGAAAAAGTTACCTCTGTACCTCTTTCGGCTTTTAGTCCACCAGAGACTTTCACTCTATCTAGGGGGCCTTTTATGGATAAATCAGTAGCCGTTCGTAATTGCCCATAAAATTCGGGGTTTGATCTACGGTTGGTATTCAGTAAGCGGAAGTTTTTCGATAGTAGACTTAGGTCAAAATTGATATCATCAAAGTTATTATGCAATATTTTACCGCTTAGGGTTGCTTTACTACCTAAAGAATCAACCAATGAGAAATCGGGGAAATATATTTCTTCATTGGACACCTCAAACTTTTGGTTATTGAGTTTATAAGAAGTGCCCAATGCTCTTATGTAAGCACCTGTACCCTCTTCAAATTGAAATTGACCCTTATATTTTGGATCTTGTAAAGTACCAGAAATATTCACTTGAGCCTTAATTTCTCCTCGAAGATTACGGACATATTGATCAACGAGCGTTTGATAAGGTGAAAGTTGAAAATCTTGAATTTTTAAATCAAGCAGCACACTGCCTTGATCGTTCAGGTCATAAAATCCATCCCATTGTAAACTACCGGAAGGTCCTCTTAAATCTCCAGAAGTAAGTGCCTTAGAATCATCATTTGCCTTGAAAACATCTGCTTTTAAATCGCCAATATACTCTTCTGATAAGTTCAATTTACTTATACTAAGGTCGGCAGCTATGATTTCAGGCGAAAATAAATTTTCAATTTTTGCATCCAAAGCTAAATCACCGCTCAGCATGATATCTGGAAAAAACAACTTACCTATGTCTTCTAAGCTTACACCTACCAAATCGAGATAAAGATTGGTATGTTCTTCATTTTCAGTATGTAATATCAACTCCTGTTGGCCATTTTGAATAATAAACTCATCAATATATAGATAATTCGGTCTATAAATCATCGGCGACTTATTTTTGAGCCCCCAAGCTAATTCTTGATACTGCAGCTTTGAAGAATCATCGAAGTGCAGAAAAAAATCTTTATACTCAGAATCTCTCCCAACAAAACCTTTGAGGTAAGCAAAGTCTACTGTATTCTCATTACCCAATAGTAAAGAAAAATCTACCGAATCTCCTCGAGCAGATGCTTGAAGGTCAATGGGGCGCAAAGTCAAATGCTCTACTTGATTATAGTCTTGCACCGAAAGATGAATATTCAATTGATTTGTCGTAGTCAACTTTAAGTCTACGCCTCTCACAGAATACTCTGCATATCGCAAGGAATCAATAAAGGTGGCCAATCCAATAGAATCATTGACACTATTGTAGTGAGCTTTGAACACCAAAGAGTCTGCCACATGAAAATCCTCCATAAGATAAGTCAAAATTGGTGGGTAGGATTTTACTTTGATTTGAGCATCAAGGCGCTGAGGCGGAAGATCTAATACTTTGATAGAATCATAACTTGCCGTGTCATATAGGGGATAGTAAGTTTGAAGGCTTTTTTTCAAAGCTACGGGTAAGATTTCTGTCTGATAGCTTCCACTGATATCAATATCAATATATTTAGAAAAAAGTCTTAAGAAGTCATTGTCCATTCCTCTACAGATTGAGAAATCTAAAGAGTCCAGCCGATAGGGCTTTTCTTTTTCGCTCTCGAAAAAATGTAATTGATGTACAAATAAATACCCCTCTAAAGAGTCAGGGTCAAAACCTTGTAGATCCAGGTCAAGCTTTGCCACCACACGCTCTATAGGTTCTGGCTTATAAATCTTTTCTAATTGAATATTTTGAAGATCTAAATGAGCAATAAGCTGCTCTAAATCGGGATAAAAAATAAGATTTGTTTGAAATTTGAACCACTCCTCAGGATGCTTAACAGTTGCTTTTATTTCCTCACTCGTATAACTGGCATGTATTTGAAGGTCTTTAAATTGTAAGGTATCATAGTTGACCCGAGCAAACTGCGCTTTTAGCATGGGAGCTTCAAAGTTTTCCCCTCCTAAATTTATATGTGCAATAGCATCCAACTCAAGCTCATTTAAGGCTTTTAAACCAACTATTTTTCCAGCGTCACTACTTTTCCACTTAAGGCGAGCCTGCATTTCACCATCGGTTTTACCTTTTGCTACCAAATTGATCAAGCCCAAATCATTAGACGTGATATTTAATAATGCGGCAAGCTCCCCGCGTTGCATAGCGGCTCTTAAATTAAGATCTAGCGGCGCTCTAAAATCAAGCTGATTCTGCAATTGAAAGGCACGAATAAGTTCGGGTGCTTCAACAAATATATTCTCAGCATTTACAGACAGCATGTCAGTAGGCGATTGAAAAACATCTCTTGTTCTCAAGTCCATATTGTTGATCGACAACCACGGATGGGTTAAGTTAAACCCTTGCAATACGACAGAAGATCGAGATAAGGATACATTGCCAGAGAAAGATAATTTCCCCTCTAAAAGTGGTGGTGGAATACTTTCTAAAGTTGCTAATAAGGGTAGTAATGAGGGATTTATCGTCAGCTCACCTATTGATAGGTTGGCTGTAATATTAGGTAACTCGAAACTTTCCCAGTCTTCCCAAAAAACGATAGCATCCCCATCAAAATCTAAAAAGGGGGCTTGCAATTTTTCGAGTTTTAGGTAGGCTCGGGTAGGATTTAAGTTCAATTCAAGGTCCAGCTTTTCCCAAGAACCTATACCCATGCCAGTCTCCTTGAAAGACAAATGATCCGCTAAAAGAGAGAGATGCTGTGGTTTTAAGCGTATATCTTTCAATCCGAAATTCAAATCTGAGAAATAAAGGCTGTCCTCCTGATTGACTTGCACTTCCCAATCAGCAAACTCTAATCTAGCTAAGTGAAACTGCCAATCGGGCAGGCTTTCAAAAAATGAAAAAGGTGAAGATTCGCTTTCATCACTTGGCTGGTTTACTTCTTCTTCATTGTCTACGGGTAAAAGGTCAACTACTGTTTTCATTCCACCTAAACTCAAGCGACCCGCCGAAAGCTGACTTGACTTCAAATCCACAAAAAGATCGCTCAGGAGTAACTCATCCAATTGACTCTTTAAAGTTAAGGATCCCGATTGAAACTGAGTAGGATTGATAGATAGCTTAAATTTGCTTAGGCTAATCTTCCAATCAATTTCTGTAGACTCTTTTTCATCAAGCGTGTCAGGCTCGAATCTATCGAGAATAAATTGATAATTACTAATTCCATCTTCTAATTCATAGATGTTAGCCTGCAGAGCATCGAGCTGTATTTGTCGGATTTGTAGCTCTTTTTGAGTTAGTGGCCACAAGCCAAGAGAAACATAAAGCTGGTCAAATGCCAATAATATGGCCTTGTTTTCATCTTCAATTTCAAATTCTTTAAGTGTGATAGAAGCTCTCCATGAAAAAGAAACACCCTTTAAATGCAGTTTCGCTCCTGTCTGCTGATAGGCAAATGACTCAATCTGCCTTACTAAAATCGATTGCACAGAAGGAATTTGAATAATATAAGGAAGAAGTGCTACTAACAGTATGATAGCAATTAAAAAAGCTTTAGTGTTAGCCCAAAGTAACCTAAGTATATTTTTTATCTTTAAAAATTTCAATTTATGTGAAAAGGCAGCTTAAAATTTAGTTGTCGTAACGTATTATGTTCTATACATAGAACATTTACGATCATAAATTTAACGGAATATGAGTGATATATTTTCAAGAGTTGTGAAATAGATTGTGTCAAATGCCCATTTACAATGATTAATAGTGCAACTGGTCTAGTAAAAATAAACCTAGATAGGACAATGTGAATAACAAAATTTATTATATGGCTATGCCCGCAAAGAGAAAATCACTTATATTAACGATTTAATGATAAAATGCAGCATGTTATTTTCATATCTGACTTATGCCCAAAAAACAAGAAAAAAAACGATTGAACCAACTTTTAACTGCAGTCAACTTTTATTTTTTATTACAAACGATGGTCTTATTACATCATTGGGCATATCCCGATAGCCGTGTTTTCTTTTTGATCTATGCTTTAATATCTGTTATTGCAATTGTATTTGCTTATATATTAATGAAATACCTGCGGACAAAAAGTATCAGAGCCCAGTTTTTAGTGACGTTTCTAATTTCTCTACCTAGCTTGATTGTTTTAATGATTAGCTTAATAACATAATATGATTATCCGCATAACTACATCAATAGATATACGCATTGAAAAGAAACAG
>JAFIEW010000158.1 GCA_020832375.1 Cyclobacteriaceae bacterium | reverse complement strand
CTATTTTGGGCAAAAAACTAGTCCTCTCTCTTTATTATTTAGGACGGTATTGAAATAAAGTATATTATTAAAATTAGTATAATACTTATGAATGAATATTTATCTAACTCATCTATGAATTTTTATAGAAAAAACTAAATTTTGAGAGACATGAAAAAACACATCAACCTTTTTGCGTCTAAAAAAATACGCTTGGTTGTCTTAATATCTCTAGCTATTCTATCATTTTCTTTTTTACAGACCAATGATCCTTTTAAGAAAATTATGTCTGGCTTTGCCCGGTATGCCGAAATATTTCCTACAGAAAAAGTTTACCTTCATTTAGATAGACCCTATTATACCACAGGCGAAACCATATGGCTCAAAGCCTATCTTACTGCAGGAGCAAATCACGAACCATCACCAATTAGTAATACGATATATGTTGAGCTGATTAATGACAAGAAACAAATTGTGAAAAAGTTAAAGTTTTTGTCTATAAATGGTTCAAGCGCGGGTAGTATCACCATCGATAATTCTTTGGAATCAGGGAGCTATCTGATAAGATCCTATACAAATTGGATGAAAAACGGTGGAGAAGACTATTTTTTTCACCGCCCAATAAAAATATGGAACATTGAAAACGTTAAAAATAGCATCGCAAAAGTGAAGGGTCTTGATGTCCAATTCTTTCCCGAGGGTGGAGACCTTGTTAACGGAGTTCCTAGCAAGGTTGCAATTAAAGCTGTTGGTGCCGACGGACTTGGAAGAAGTGTAAAGGGAAAAATTGTTGAAGGAAATACTATAATCACTGAATTTGAAAGTAATTCCTTGGGTATGGGTGTGTTTTATTTAAAACCTCGAAAAGATCAGATTTATAAGGCTATAGTCGAAAATTATGAAGAGAAGATTATTCTCCCAAAAGCTAAGGAATCAGGATTAACGCTATCTGTAATCAATTCATCTGAATCAACTAAAATAATAGCGAATATACAAAATACCAATAATTCTGAGCTCAAAAGCATTAATATCTTGGCTCAAACAAGAGGGATTATACACTACTCTGCCCGTTCTGATCTATCTAGTAATGCGGCGATTGCCGAAATACCAAAAGAAAATATTCCATCAGGAATAACTCAAATTACAGTAACTGATCATAATGGTGTCCCGCTAGCTGAAAGATTAATTTTCGTGGATCAAAAAGATCAGGTAAATTTTAATATCACTGCTAATAAGTCAACATACGCCCCTAGAGAATTAGTAAATCTTGATATTCAAGCAACTGATGCTAGTGGTAAACCAATTGTTGCAGATCTTTCTTTAAGTGTATTCGATAATCAACAAGTGTTTATGGATGAAAACAGCGAAGACATTTATTCATACTTATTACTATCTTCAGAACTTACAGGGCATATTGAATCACCAGGATATTATTTTAATCCAGATAACAAAGATCGGGAAGAAGCTCTAGATCATCTCCTACTCACGCAAGGTTGGAGAAGGCTTACTATAAAGGATGCATCAGAACAAAAATGGGAATCCCCTCAGTATAAAGCAGAACAAGGTCTAACTGTAAAAGGTAAAATGATTGATGAATTAAATAGCAAGCCCATCATTGATGGTAAGGTGCTGTATATATCTAATTATCCGATACACGAAACAAGAACTGTATACACCAATTCAAAGGGTGAATTTGAAATAAGCAATGTTTTATTTTTCGATTCAACGAATGTGATGCTTCAAGGAGAAACAAAAAGAGGAAGAAAATCTGTAAAAATTATTGTTTATAAAATAAAGGATTCCACGTCTGATGAACTTCCTTTATTAACAAATAATATTGAAGCCTTAAATGAATTTGAAAAAGCATTTATAGCAAAAAGTATTGAACGCAAAACCATCGATGAAGCGTACGAATTTGGTGAAAAGACTATTACCCTTGAGGGGCTGGAAATTCGATCAACAAGGTCGGACTTTCAAAATATAGGTTCAAGAATATATGGAAAAGGTTCGGCTACCATCAAAGTTTCAGATTTTCCTTTCCTTGAAAATTTACAACATCCAATGCAGCTTGTAGAAGGGCGTGTTGCAGGTGTTCAGGTAGTAGGGAGTGGAATGGAATGGAGCGTTTCTATGAGAGGGCCTTCATCGATGAAGTCTGGAACGACTCCACTTATATTAGTTGATGATATGCCAGTACCCTTCAGTTTTCTAGGATCAATACCCGTTCAAGAAATTGAAAGTTTTACGGTATGGAAAGGGCCAACTAGTGCCATATTTGGTGTAAGAGGTGCTAATGGAGTGATTGGTTTTTATACAAAAAAGGGAGATCAGGCTTTCACATCATCTAAAAATGGCTCAATTACACACGCAGGTATCGGATATCATGTTGAACGAGAATTCTATGCTCCTAAATATGACGTTAAGAAGCCGGAACATATTAAACCTGATAGACGTGTTACCCTTTTTTGGCAGCCCTTTATTCAAACTGATTCAACTGGTAAGGCATCAGTTTCATTTTACAATCATGATGTGGAAACAACTATTAGGGGTACCCTCGAGGGTATCAGTGCAACGGGAAGTGCTGGCTCTATAAATTTTGATTACGAAATTCGCGAAAACAATTAAATAAAAGTATTAGATAAGATTACTTAAACTTCATAATTGAAAAAAGTACTTGAAATATCAGTGAAAACGCTAAAACTAAGAAAAGTAATTTTAACTGTCCTTCTGATGAAATATAACTATTAAGCGGTAATTAAAAATAATAGAATGGTATCAGCTAAAACCTAATCAAGAAGTACCACTAGGACAAACTAAGCTTCAAAATGTCAATTTTGACATTTTGAAGCTTTTTCCCTTTAATCTATAAAAACTATTTCCTTCAATTCGACAATAAAATTACTGTAATTATAACAGCAAACCATTGAGCTTTTTTTTCAAATATGGCTTATTAGATAAATAAATCAAATTCTGCTTCTTGAACAAAAGAACCATCATATCAAAAGCATGAATGCAAAGCATCACTAAAGATCGTTTAAAGAAAAGAATTTTTTTAGCATTTTTACCGTATAGATCTTAAGCAGTTTATGTATATGAAAATTCTAATCATATCCATACAATCATCTTTGTTTTGCTCGCCGGCAAAAATTAAACCAACAGAATTAAAAAGATAGCTCAAATAAAAAGCTAGAACTTTCAAGTTCTAGCTTTTAAACCTAAACCAATTAAACGATGTAATCTAAACAGCAAAGCTCTCGCCACAACCACAAGTACGCGAAGCATTGGGATTGATAAATTGAAACCCCTTGCCATTGAGACCATCAGAAAAATCTAATGTAGTGCCTAATAAATAAAGTAACGATTTTCTGTCAACGAAGATCTTGACGCCTTTGTCCTCAAATACCTCATCATTTTCTTTCTGACCATCATCAAATTCTAAGTCATACATCAAACCTGAGCAACCTCCACCTTTCACTAGCACTCTTACGTTGTACTCGTTCTGTAATCCTTCTTCTTTTCTTAAGCTAATTATCTTTTCTTTAGCTGAATCGGTTATATTAATCATTGGTATGAGAATTTTAATATTCATGTTAAACAACACTTTTAAACACAGATGCAAAAAAATGTGTTCAAAAATGACTGAAAATTATCAGAAAAATATTCAACTAAGCTGTAAGCCCGCCATCAACAGCATAGGTAGCTCCTGTTATAAAAGTACTATCGTCGGAAGCTAGGAATAAAGCCAGCTTTGCTATATCCTCATTTTTACCATATCTTTTTAGGGGTATCATAGCCTCAAAACCTTTTTTGACGTCCTCACCACCACCAGGCACAAAGCCTTCTTCTAAAGATCGCATCATGCGATTATCAACAGGAGATGGATGGATAGAGTTTACTCTTACTTGATGTTCAGCAGCTTCTAAAGCTGCAGTTCTCATTAACCCTATAGTTGCATGCTTCGAAGTAACATACGCAGACACATTGGCTGTACCTTGAAGACCTGCTACTGAGGAGGTAATGATAATACTACCCGCACCAGCTTTAAACATATGAGGAAAAGCCGCCTTCATTCCTAAAAATAAAGACTTCACATTAACGGCATATACTTGATCAAATTTATCTTCAGGATAGTCAATAATTGACTTTACAACACCCTCAGTTCCAGCATTGAGAAATAAAATATCGATCTTTCCCCATTTTGAAATTGCCATATCCACCATATCCTTGTTATCAGCATAAGAAGATACATCACCTAAATGTATCAACACATTATCTGAAGACTCCGATAATTCAATTTTTGCTTTGTTAAGGTTATCCTCATCATAATCGGAAATAAGTACCTTAGCGCCTTCCTGAAGGAATAACCTAGCAGTAGCTAAACCAATGCCACCTGCTCCACCTGTTATAATTGCTGTTTTACCTTGTAGTTTCATAATGATAGCTTGTTAATGATTTTAAAGATTCAATGTAAAAGAAATATTTCTCGATGGTCCGACCTTGAAAACAAAATAGTTTAAGGCTCAACTCCTAAGAGGTATATCAAAAGATTTTAAGCATTGTATTTATCAATGAAAAAGATAGGCTCTCTATAATGTAAAACTTTCACTCATGATGATATTGCCTAAAATACACATTGAACGGCAAAAAATCAAAATTAAACAGCGATTAGTCTGAATAGAATACAGCGGTGATTTAGTCTTTCTTGTGAACTAAAGTGCTCGATGCCTGAGCAGTAGGTAATACCAAAAGATCGGCAATGTTAACATGAATTGGGGCTTCAACAACAAACTCAATAATTTTAGCTATATCTTCAGCAGTAAGGGCATTGTAGCCCTGATAAACCTGTTTGGCTCTCTCCTCATCCCCTTTAAAGCGCACTTTACTAAAGTCAGTAGCGACTAATCCTGGATGAATAGCACCTATTCTGATACCGTAGGAGTAAACCTCTTTTCGGAGTGCCTCAGTAAAAGCGTCGACTGCATGTTTTGTTGCTGCATACATTGACCCCATTGCATAGGTCTCCTTAGCTGCTAAAGACCCAATATTAATAATATGCCCAGCGGATCTTTCAATCATTTGTGGTAGGATTAACCTACTCATATAAGCAAGACCTTTTAAGTTAGTATCGATCATCTCATCCCAATCATCAATAGCAGCCTCAGCCACGAGATCTAAGCCATGCGCATTTCCTGCATTATTAATTAGAATATCTACAGCTTGACCTTCAAGAGAGTCAATAGCCAACTGAACAGAGGATAAATCCTTTACATCAAAGTTTAATACTTGAATTTCAGGTGCCTGTTCTTTCAATCTTTGTAAACGATCTTGATTGCGGCCACATGCAATCACTTTGTAGTTTTGCTTTTTAGAAAATAAAATTGCGGTAGCTGTACCGATACCAGAGCTCGCTCCTGTAATCAAGATGTTTTTTTTCATTACTCAAAATTGAGATATAAAGTAATAGAATGAGTTGTAAGTCTAGAAAAATTAGTGCTAAAATCATTTGGAATAAGCACATCTATTAAGCCATGAGAAAATCGAATTTCCGGAGAGAACTTAAACAAAGGATAATAAATATCTACACCAACTCCATAGTCTAAAGAAAGATTTGTATTGTTTAACAATAATCGATTTTGATCACCTACCCCCTCCTCTTCACGTCGGGTAGCATCTATCGCCGGTTTAATACCACCTACCACATACATTCTGTGATTACCTCGCCTTACAGACTTATATTTTAGGAGGATAGGTACCTCAAGTGTAGTTCTTTCTACCACCGCTGTCCTATTATCTTGAGCAGAGCGGAATATATAATCAAGGTTATTTTCATA
>JAFIEW010000157.1 GCA_020832375.1 Cyclobacteriaceae bacterium | reverse complement strand
TACAACAAGTATGAGGTCATTAGAGTCCTCAGTATCCGCTACTAACCACCTAAAAGCGAATAAAGGATGGACTGATAAATTCATTTTTCCTCCTTACGACTTTAAAATATGCAACGCTCTGGTAACAAACTTCCACCTGCCAGAATCAACCTTGTTAATGATGGCTGCGGCCTTCGGTGGATATGATCTTGTAATGGAAGCATATCAAGAGGCGATAAAAGAAAAATACAGATTCTTTAGCTATGGAGATGCAATGCTCATTATTTAGCATCATATTGATATTTTAAAAGTTTCCTAAAAGCCTCACATATTCATGTGGGCTTTTTTTTTGAAGATAGGCATGAGGAAATTTGAATTAATTATGGCCTACTTAAAAAGTCCCAAGTACGTCAGATTCGAAGTGGCACAAGCTTCGCTTGTCCTTATTGGATGGTAAAAATGATGTGTTTTAAGAAGCTTATTTTAAGCTTTTAACCTTTTTTCAAATAAATACCACTTTCGATCTACGAATCACAAATTACGATAATGTTTGGGGCTAAGCTACAAAATGTCTATATCAGACATTTTCGTGCAAGCATTTTCTCTACTTTGAAATAAAAACTGTGCACTCAAAGAAAATATAGATTTTATGAGTTATTAATATGCTTATCCGCATAATTACATAAATAGATATACGCTTCGAAAAGACACAAATGCTTAGGTTGCGACAACCTTTCAGAGCTGAGTGCATGCTTTCTACATTTCACAGGGCTTCGCCCAATGCTATACTATACTGCGCCTTCAGCGCTTTTAAGGAATAATGGTTCCTTTGAAACTTAAGGTGCAAACAAGCGAATATGCATATTTATTTATCAACCATTTAGCTGTTTTTAAGCATTCCCTAATTGAAAGATGTGACCTAATAAAGCCTCCCTTTCCATTTTCCAAGCCTAAATCAATCATTAATAGGCCTATTCGCTAGTTTACAAATTACTTCAACTACTTTTTATCATCTAATAAATGGACTTCATTAAAGCGAATTAACTTGAAATATTGCTATGAAAGAGTAGTTTTTATGAGAGCGATATGACCTTTGATGTTTGTCAATGATCTCACTCTGTGATATTCTGTGGAAACTTTATGATGCTCTATGACTTACGAGAATGACATACTCTTTCAGAGCGATTCCTAAATACCTTAATGCTATCACTTATTTTGGGTAATGAAAACTCTATAATCTAACCAATAAACGTCAATTAACTCATTTTAATAGCACTCGTTAAACTGTTCCATCCATAAAGAAGTGGTTGAACAATCTCTAGGATTTTAATGGATCATCCGAAAAGATTGTGGCTTCAACAATAACCCTATGCGATTTTTTAAGTATAATTAGTATGGAGAAACAAGATATTTTAAGACAGCGACTTCAAGAAATTATTCACAGTATTGCCGATATTAACGCCCATATCAAGGACGTAGACTTTCATGAGTTCAACACAAATGAACAAATGAAGGAGACGGTATTTCATAAACTAGAAGAAATTGGCCAGACTGCCTATGCGATTACTCAAGAACATGAAGAACACAAAGAGCTGCCAATAAAAAATCTATCAAATTTTAAAAATGCTCAATATAATCTTGAAAACGAAGTAGCAATTCAACAAATTTTTAGTATTTTAAAGAAAGATTTATCAGCAGTTGCTGATGAAATTAATGAATCAAGTTACATTTAATTAACCAAAGCCTATGAACATTACAATAGAGCCAGTAAATTTTAACGCTAGTCAAGATTTACTAACCCGAGTGCGAGAAATGTTTGAATCTTTAATTAAGTATCACGATCGAATTGTAGCGATGGATATTTACCTCAAGTCACTGCAAGAAACACCGGGCAAAGACAAAGAGGTAAGTGTAAAAGTATTTTTGCCGGGCAAAGAAGTATTTTTAGATCATACTGCTGATTCATTCGTTTCTGCGGCGCAGCAAACTTTCGATAAATTAAAAATCCAAATCAGCAAAGAGAAAGAAAAGGACAAAAATAACAGAGCTAAAAGAGCTGACAAATTTTAATTTCTATAAGAAGCCCTAAACGGCTTCTTTTTTTATGCTCCAAAACTTCCATAGCCCCATCAACCCTCCAAAACCTAAAAAGAATAAGGCATGGTGAATCTGAATGCCTGATTTTATCAACTCATTGATGCTTAAAATGCTTACCACTGTGACCATATAGCCAATACTATTGACTAGGGTTAGAGCACTCGCTTTTTTATCCGATACCGCATGGCTTGCTACTAGTCCGGAAAACATGGGTGAGTCGGCAATCACAAAAAATGACCATACCCCTAAAAAGATCAAAAATGTCAAAGGGGTAAAGTATAAAAATACAACAGGTATGCATAAACAACATAGGGTAGAAATCATTAAAGATATCTTAGCTGGTCTTACTTCACCGTGACGGTAGGAATAAAGCCCTGTAATGATACAGGATATACTCCCCAAGCAGATGATAAAGAATGAAAGCAGAGAAATGTTCCAGTTGAGATCTTCTTTAGTAGCATAGGAAAGAAGCAGTAGCGGCAAGAAAGTCCAAAAAGCATATAGTTCCCACATATGTCCCCAATATCCAATGGCTGCCTTTCTGAAAGCAGGCGATTTAAATGAACCTACCGCACCTGTTAGGCTGAGAGGAGCGGTATTAATCTTCCGATGAGGCCCATCTTTTACGAAAAAAAACATGATAAATCCTCCTAGGGTGCCTAAGGAGCTTGTTGATATCATCACATATCTCCAGTCGATTTCAGTAAAAAATGCTTGAAGTAAAAATGGGAATGCAGTACCGAGCACAAGTGCACCAACTAAAAAGCCAAGCGCACGACCTAAACCCTTGTTAAAATGGTCTGCGGCTATCTTCATCCCAACCGGATAAATACCTGCTAAAAAAAAACCTGTCATTAGCCGAAAAATTAAGGCCTGAGCAAGGTTATAATCTGGGAGAAGCATCAGAGCGTTGGAAAGACTAGCTAAGATAGCGCTTATCAAAAATACGGTCACCGGTGAATAGCGGTCGGCAAACATAGCAAAGGCATATACCAAGGTGCCAATAATAAAGCCTATTTGAACGGCTGAACTAAGAAAACCTAGTGCCTCCGCACCCCAATTACGATCTATAGAAATGTCACCCACCACCGCATTGGCTGCGAACCATAGGGAAGTACAAAAGAACTGAGAAATAATAATGCCTATAATTATACTTGGAGTGCGAACTTGATTGGAAATAGGGTACATTAAAATAGTTTTAGGCCTAATGAGCGAATGTAGTGATCTTTATTGCAGCAAAATACAACTTTTCTTATGGCATATCACAAAGAATAGATGCTATATCTACATAAATAGAGGCACTAGATATTGCTGAGAATACTAATATTTAATTTGAACTTGATTTTAGACAAATTATTCAGATCGTATGATTAATGTCATTTGCAGAGGATTCATGAGGTCTTAACTTGCCAGTATTAATAAACATCTAATTTTATTCTGGCTTTTTTAACTAATCATGAGACCATTTTTTATTAAGGTAAATGTAAATGACCTGAATAAGGCAAGTGAAGAGAGTCGAGTATGCAAAAATTGAAGGAGAGTCTTCTCAAATCAGAAGATCTATATGTGGTCCATTTAGATCAAGAAGGTTTTTTTGCTCAAATTAACATAAAGTATCGAGATGCTTTTATAGGGGTTCGATCTTTTAGAAACTTATCTATTTTTAGCCTGATGTACGAAAAAGATAGGGATATTTTTAAGGAAAAACTTCAATTGAGTGTTTTGAGACCTAACCGTTATCACCATTGGCAAATTCAACTCAATGCCATTCTTCCTAATCTAGGCGATCTGCATTGGTATTTAAAAGCGGAAGTAGATAGCTTGGGTAATCACTTGGGTTTTGTTTGTTATGGGTTTGAGCCTGAGAAACTTCTTCAGCATTATTGTCAATCTAAAGAGGAGACGATCAGCTGTAAGCAAGAAAATGATCATTTTCGAAATATACTAAACATACTTAATCACGATTTTCGAGGACCCTTAGCGAGTATGGCAGGACTGGTACAGCTGATGGAGTACAAAACCGAAAATCAGGAAATAATGGATCTTGTGGTACAGCAAATGAACGCTCTGCAAGATAAAATCACCGAGCTTAATCGCCAGATCGATGACGAGGGTACTCTATTTGCGGAATTTCATCTTTCAGACTTAGTAAAGAATGTAATCTGTGAAATGAAAGCTTTCACTCGACCTTCTGAAGAGTATGACATCATACTCAAGGGTGACGTAAAAAGACTAAAAACGAATCGAGTTTATTTGAAGAGCATACTGTATAATTTAATCAGCAACGCCATCAAGTACCGACATCCCAATAGAAACTGCAAAATACAGGTAAAACTATTGACCTTCGAAACCTGCTATCACATCGAAGTGGAAGACAATGGCCTAGGTATCAACCTAGAAGAGCATGGCAATAAGCTTTTTGAGCCTTATGCTACATTTCATGAGCATCCTGATGCCAAAGGTTTAGGCCTGCATAATATTAAAAATCAGATTGAGAGCTTAGGCGGACATATTGAAGTAAGAAGTGAATTTGGCCAATGGACGCGCTTTGTGGTTTGCTTACCTTACGATAAAAGTGAAAAGGTTGACATTGAGGGCCTAATTGAACGACTAGAGAAGACCAAGCGAAATGGGTAAACTTTTTGAATGTAACAACTGATATTAAAGCTTAGACTTTTCTCTAAGCTTTAGCATATTTACTGGTTTTCTAGTATATCCACATTCCAAACTAAAAATAAACACTTAAATATCCAATCTAAAAATTGCATTGATATCTTGAATAAAAGAGCTTATGATGTGTTTCACCGCTGCAAACCAAGCTTAGATCAACCGATTTTCCTCACATAATCAATAATTCGTGATAACCTCTAATATTTAAAGTCTGTAAATTCCTTAAAGTCGTCAATTGCTTCCACAGCAATATAATCTACTGAAAGATTCAGCAATAAGTCCCAAAGCTCAGGGTCATTGGGTACATGGGTAATACGCACTTTTTTGCCCTCGTTTCTAACTGCTTCAACCCAGTCGAGCATTTTTTGTTTTTTCCTTGAGTTAGCCTTTATCTCAGCTACACTACCGAAGTCGTCTAAGGAGGCGCTTACTAATGCAACGTAGGGATTGTTTTTATGCTCAAACCAATTATTGGGGTGAGCATCAGTGAACAGATACTGCTGCACTCCTTGCTTGCTGCTTAAAAAGGTATGCCTACCCGAAATAACAACCATGATAGCTTTAGATACAAAATTACCAGATTCATCAATATAGCTCATATAGGGGGTAAGCGGCTGCAAGCGTACGCTGAGCTCTCGGATTACCTTTGCCTTTCCTGACTTGATATTGAGCACTAGCAAAAAAGGCTGATCCTGATTGGGGTAGATCTTACCATTGTTTTGCTCAAGATAGTCAAGAAGAGGATCCAAATAAAGAGATGAAAGCCGATATGAGGCCTTTATGTGCGGAGTATATCGGCCAATCTTCACTTTATTACGTCTGCCATATACATCTACTGAAGCACTAATCATACCTGCGTCTAAGGCATCAAAAAGTGGGCTTTCTCTCTTGTAATCACGAAAAGAATGTCCGTAATAAACCACGTCTTGAGCTTGCCCAATGGATGGTAGATAAAAGATGACTAGTAAAAAAAGGTATGAGTAAAATTGCTTCATTGAGTAGCAATTAAATATTTAAGTAAAAGGAGCAAAATTCGGTTCGAAATATACGCTAAGATTTGCTAGGATAAGAACCGATCACATCAAAATGAGAAAAGAATGGCTTTATTTGAAGTAAATAATACAGGACCGATACTGTCCTAGAAAGTGTGTAAAGGTTGTTGATTTTTTAAATTTGAAGTGCAAACCAAAATTTAAA
>JAFIEW010000019.1 GCA_020832375.1 Cyclobacteriaceae bacterium | reverse complement strand
GGCTGCAGGTGTAAATATTGTTCAAAATAGTGGTACACCTGGGGGAGCCATGAATGTCACCATAAGGGGAAATAGCTCCATATCAGGAGGTAACCAACCGCTTTATGTAATTGATGGAGTACCTATGACCACAGGTGATTTCTCACAAGTGGGTTTTGGAGGTCAAGGTACTAATGCGCTAGCTGATATCAATCCAGATGACATTGCCTCAATATCTGTATTGAAAGATGCTGAAGCTGGAGCACTCTATGGAGCTCGTGCTGCCAATGGTGTGGTATTAATTACCACTAAAAGAGGAGAAGCTGGTCAAAGCAAAATATCTTTTAATGCATTTGGTGGTTTTCAAGAACCTTGGAATATGCTGGATATGCTCAATTCCTCACAGTGGAAGTCTTATCGTAACGACTTAGCTACAGGCAGAGGTGCTGATCCTATCTTTTCACAAGAACAAATTGATAATCCAAGAGTGAATACCGACTGGCTAGATCAGGTGTTTCGTCAAGCACGCATTCAAAGCTATGAGCTAGCTAGCTCTGGTGGTAATGAGAAAACACAATATTATGTGTCTGCCAATTATTTTGATCAGGAGGGTATTGTAAGGGGCACTCGCTATGAAAGGTTTAGCTTCCGAACCAATCTCGATCATAAAGTCAACGAACGGTTGAAGGTAGGTAGTAATATCAACTTTTCTTATGCAAAAAATGATCGAGTAGAAGGAGATCAGTCGCTTCATGGCCCAGTTCCAAATGCAATTACGCTGCCATCTATCTATCCCATTTTCAATGATGATGGTACCTACAATCAAGATGGACCCTTTGCAAACCCGGTAGCTATTTATCGTGAAGCACTCAATGAAGCACACACCTTCAGGAATATTTCTCAGTTTTTTGCTGAGTACGATATCTTACCTAATCTTCAGTTTGCTACTAAGACCGCTTTAGACTATATGAACCTCAGAGAAACTAGCTATGATCCTGTCACTACACGTCAAGGGGAAAGAGACAATGGACTAGGCTTTGAAGCTAACAATGAGGTGATGAACATTACCAATTATAATACCCTTACATGGAATAATAGCTATGGCAATCACGATATTGAAGTACTTGGTGGGTATTCTTTCGAACGCTTTTATCAGCGTACTTCATTCATCAGAGGGAATGATTTCCCTAATGAAAATTTTCAAAACCTAGCCTCTGCAGCTGTCATTTCAGATGCCTCAGCTTCGGGTCTTGATAGATCGATCAATTCCTTCTTTGGTAGAATTCGCTACGATTATCTCAATAAATATTTATTTTCTTTCAATGCACGCTATGATGGGTCATCAAAATTTGGCCGTGAAAATCAATATGGCTTTTTCCCTGCCGCTGCAGCAGCTTGGAGACTATCAGAAGAAAACTTCATGGCTGGTAATGCAACCTTTAGTGAATTAAAAATTAGGGCTAGTTATGGCTTAACAGGTAATGACGGAATCGGAGACTTTAGTTCACCAGGACTCTTCGGAGCTAGTCGCTATCTGGGGCAATCTGCATTGATTCCGATACAGTTGGAAAATCCGGAGTTACGCTGGGAAACTACCCGGCAGGCAAACATCGGTATAGATGCAGGATTTGTTAATGACCGTATTAATGTGACCCTAGATTTATATCATAAGTTCACAACCGACCTTTTAATCAATAGACCTGTGACAAGTACCTCAGGCTTTGGATCTATTGCTCAGAATATCGGGGAAGTCCTCAATCAAGGTATAGAACTTGGGATTACCTCTGAGAATATCGTAGGTGGAGACTTTACTTGGTCCACCAACTTTAATATTGCTCATAATACCAATCGGGTCATTACGCTTTTTGATGGGCAGGCTATTGATAATATTGGTAGAGGCTCCAATCGCATTGAAGAAGGTCAGCCTATCGGCATTTTCTTCGGTTTTGAGTCGCTTGGCGTAGATCCCTCCACAGGAGACATTGTATTTAGAGATGTCAATTTCGATGGTCAAATAACCGCTGCTGATCGCACAAAGATTGGTGATCCTAACCCACTGTTTTTTGGAGGTATCACCAACAATTTCAAATATAAAAATTGGGATCTAACTGTCTTCTTTCAAGGTAGCTATGGCAATGATATCTTCAATGGTAGTCGTATTTTTATCGAGTCTATGAAAGGCAATGACAATCAGTCTGCTGATATAGAGCGTAGATGGAGGCAACCAGGTGATATCACCGACATCCCTAGAGCCACAGAGTCCGACCCGAATATTAACAACAGGATATCCTCCCGCTTCATAGAAGATGGATCTTATTTAAGACTCAAAAACCTCACTTTAGGGTATAATCTACCTTCTGATTTGATTCGCTCATGGGGCTTAAGCCGCTGTAGAGTTTACTTCTCTGGACAAAACCTACTCACATTCACCAACTACAGTGGCCTTGATCCTGAAGTTAATTACTCGGGTGTGAGCAATCAGGTGTTTGGTACAGATTTCTTCACCTACCCGCAAGCGCGTACTTATACGCTGGGTATCAATGTTGACTTTTAAATATGCAATTGATTATGAAAAATAAATCGATACTTCAGATTACGGCTTTTGTTTTTTGTGTTGGTATGCTCGGAGCATGCGATATCTTGGACTTAGAGCCGCAACAATCTATTCCTGCAGAAAGCGCTGTAGTAGATCGACAGGGTGTAGAAAGAGCCTTATTGGGATGTTACTCAATCATGCAAGGAGGAAGCTACTATGGCGGCAACTTTCTAATTGTCGGCGACTTAGCTTCAGATAACGCCGATGCTACAGCCACAGGACAGTCTATCCTTCAAATTGGTAATAATGCTATTGTATCTGACAATACGATTGTGGAGGGAATGTGGAATACGATGTACTCGGGAATTAATCGAGTAAACACCCTGCTGCAAACCATGGAAGGCATTGATGAGCTGAGCGATAATTTCCGAAATACCACAAGAGGAGAGTTGCTCTTTTTGAGAGCGCTACATCACTTTAATTTGGTATTGCTCTTCGGGGATGTGCCTATTGCTACACGACCTACGCTAACCGTAGCAGATATAGAGGACCTACCTAGACGACCTATTTCTGAGGTAATAGAAGTGATTTTGGAAGATTTAGAAGATGCAGAGGAGCTAATGAGTCCAAGTACTCAAAAGGCTAGAGCTTCTCAGGGAGCGGCGAGCGCTTTATTAGCTCGTGTACATTTATATGCTGAAAATTTTCAACTGGCCGCGGACTATGCCAATAAGACCATAGAAGAATATGGCTATCAATTAGAAGACAACTTTACAGATCTGTTCCCTGCTGCTAGTTCATCTGAGTCAATATTTGAAATCTTTTTCAACGAGCAGGATAGAAACCGGATTGCTCAGACTTGGGCACCTATAAGTCTGCAAGGGACTAATGAGGTTTCAGAATCAGCTTCCTTAGTGGCTGCATTTTCCGATGAGGACGACAGAAGAGATGTTACGCTATGGCCTGGATCAGGACCTTATGCAGTCAAATATAGAGATATAGCTAATGGCACAGATCGGGTGTATGTAGTACGTCTTGCAGAGATGTTTCTCATTAGAGCAGAAGCTCGAGCAAGAGGGAATATAGGCATACCTAGCGAAATAAGACAGGATATTGATCGACTCAGAAATCGAGCAGGATTAGAAAATATCGCTGCCAGTGTTGATCTGATAGACGCTATAGAAAATGAAAGAAGACTCGAATTTGCTAAAGAAGGCCACCGGTGGTTTGATCTAATCAGACTCAATCGCGCTATTGATCGCATAGAAACGGTCAATTCAACGAATCAGCTGCTCTTTCCTATACCACTAACTGAGATCATTGTCAATTCTGAAATTAGTCAATCTGATCAAAATCCTGGCTATTAATATGTCATTGAAACTGAATGTATACCTAGTAGAAATAAAAAAACAATCATAAATATATCGCTATGAAAAATAGATATTCAAAAACAATATTGCGCCTAAGCATGGTAGCTTCCTTCATGTTGATAATAGGTCTTTTATCATGTACTGATGATGATGAGGTGGCGCCCGCTCCTGTTGCTTCATTTTCAGTAAGTAATACCGGGCCTGAAGCCGGGGAGAGCATTACTTTTACTAACGAAAGTGAAAACGCAACGGCCTTCCAGTGGAGTTTTGGCGATGGTAATACCTCTACCGAAGAAAACCCTACACATACTTATGAAGCAGAAGGTCAGTTTACTGTCAGATTGGTCGCTAGCGGTGAAGGTGGAGAGAGTGAGAAAGAGCTTTTAATCACTGTTAGTGCTATTCCAGCTCCAGAGGCAGCATTTAGTATCGAACAAGATGTGGATAATTTAGTACAGGGTCAGGAAATTAATTTCATAAATGAAAGTACTGGGGAGATTGAAAGCTATGAATGGAGTTTCGGAGATGCAAGTAATTCTACATCTGATGAAGAAAAACCAGCTTTTACTTATGAAGATGCGGGTAATTATACTGTTACTTTAGTAGCAGTTGGACCTGGAGGCAGAAGCCAAGAGTTTACGCTTGACTTAGAGATCAACCCAGTAGCTCCTACTGCCAATTTCGAAGTTGAAAACGAGGAAAACCTAACTACCTCATTGCCAGTTCAATTCAATTTTACAGGTGAAGGTGTTGTAGAAGAGTTTGAATGGAATTTTGGAGATGAAGCCAATTCAACTTCCGACGAAGAAAACCCATCTTTCACTTATACCGAAGCGGGCACTTACACAGTAAGTTTGACTGTGAGAAATGCAACTGGTGAAGATACTGCCACTCAAGATATTACTATTGAGGCTGCAGATGAGGCTAATTTCGAAGTATTCTTTATCGAGCCAGAAGTGAGGATAGCAAAGATCAATACCGACGGAACGATATCTACTGTAAAAGAAATCAGTTTCTTCGCCACAGCCTTAGCCGTAAATCCAGCAGGCGATAAAATGTATTATGCAGATACTGATGAAGGTATAGTATATGAAGCAAATATTGATGGTAGCGGTGAGCGAGTACTCACCTCTGATTTGAATATATTAGAAGGTGATATCGCTGTCAATGATAATGGCCAAATTATTTATGTAACAGATAGAGGTGATGATAAGGTAGTAGCGATTGATGTCGCTTCAGGCACCGTAACTACTGTTGCTTCGTCAGATGACGACCCAGACTTCTTATTGCCAACGGGTATAGACTATTTTGATGGCAAGCTTTACATCACTGCAGTCGATGTAGATGCAGAAAGTGTGTGGACAGTAAGTGTCGATGGTACAGATTTGACAAGGATCATTGATTTCTCCGCTGGTGGATTTGGATACGGAATTAAAGTGGACCGAACTAATTCTAAAATTTATTTTGATGATTCAGACAGTGGTAATATCAGAACGGCTGATTTAGATGGGGATAATATTTCAAATTTTGCCGCTACAGATGACCGTGTTTATGGTATTGACTTTTATGATGGAGAGGTAATTTGGGCAGATCGTAGTGGTGTGATCAACAAAAAGCCTAAAAGTGGAGGGGAGCGCACCACCATAGCCACAGGTCTTGATAGTCCAAGAGGCTTGTTTGTATTAGAGGTGGCCCCTTAATTTCACAGCTATAAAGAATTGAAGGTGAACCGAGTTGTTCGTCTTCAATTTCTTCTCAGTTCATCATTTCACTATCAGAAATTATAGTGAGGTGAGCATCATTCATAATTCAGCGAAAGCGACTGACACAGTACAAAAAAACAGCTTTATGAAAATATTTAACCGAATTATAGCAGCGATGCTACTTTGTTTGGCATTCTCGTGTGGCACGGACGATTTTCCCGTTCCTGAAGCCAGCTTTGTGGCTGACTTCACAACGGACGTTACTGCAGAGACATTTGCTCCAGCAGAAGTAACTTTTACTAATACCTCCATCATCCCACGTTCAGAAAATGAAACTTCTTTTATTTGGAATTTTGGGGATGGAAATACCTCTACAGAGCGAAATCCAGTACATACCTATGATGAGCCAGGCACCTATCGTGTTCGATTAGTGCTCAATGCACCCGGTACTGTAACCGCAAGAGAGCGAAACATCAACATTCGCGATGCCTCATTAGTAGGCTCACAATTGTTTTTTGGTGATCGCGTGAGTGGTAGTATTTTTTCTGGTATTATAGAGGAGGGGGTGTCTAGTGGTTCAGTTTTTGAACTTTCAGGCTCACCACTAGCGCAGCCATTTAGCCTAGCAGTAGATGTGAGCGCACAAAAACTCTATATGGCTGACCGAGAGGCAGGTATTATTTTTAGAGCTAACTTTGATGGAACCGGCCGAGAACGCTTTAGAGAAGGCTTAGACCTTCCTACTGGCCTTGCTGTTGACGAGCAAAATGGCATGCTTTATTGGGCCTCCGATGATGCAGTCAACCGCACAGCGTTGAGCAATAGTGATCTGAGCGCTAGAGAAGAGTTTGCAACCCTAGGTGCTGCAGATGATATTGAAGGAGTAGCAGTAGACCCTGATAATGGCCGCGTATACTGGATTGCCTATTTCGGTGATTTGCATAGCAAAAATATGGATGGTACTAATGAAAGGGTACTTGCCGAACTCGTAGAAGGTGCAGGTATTGCTTATTTCGATAATAAAATATACTTCCATTCTTTCCAAGGTAGTGGCAATCACACGGTCAGAGCAATTAATGCCGACGGAAGCGGATCCATTGAAACGGTTGCAGCTGGTATCCGAAGGGATATATATGGCATTGCCATTGATCCTAATGAACGAATCATCTATTGGACAGATCAGGATCCTGAGGAGCCGGGAGGTATTAGAAGAGCTAATCTTGATGGTTCAAATGTGGCAGACTGGTTTGGTCCTGAACCTCAACTCAGACCTTATGGATTAGCAATAGCGCCTGAAAACGAGTAAGTGCGGTTTGGACAGAAGACCCTTATGCTTTTAATGCTGGGTCTTCTTCCTTCCTTATGTAGTTTTGTGTATTACTTTTGAGGGATGAGAATATAATTCAGCAACATACAAACAAGACACTATTTTCTCTTCCTTAGAAATACTGAATTATATCAAATGTGAATATTTAGATGTTGATGCACCTATATATGAGAACTTCTAAGACTTTATATCAAATAGCGTATAACCACCCATAACATGAAAAGCCTTGATGAATCTGAGCCATGGTTTTTAGAGATATTTCAAAAATAGACATTGTATCATTCAATTAAGATTTGCCAACCAACTATGAAACAATCAATCTCCATTTATTTCGGCTTGCTAATATTACTAATTGTGGCTTGCGAGTCTCCAGATAATAAAGTGAATCGAGGGAGTACCTATGACGTCCTCATCCCACCAAAAGAAAAAAGGAAATCAGGTAATCTCTTTATCATTGGGGGTGGAAGTAGGCCTGAAGCTTTATTGCTTGACTTGATCAAAGTGAGTGGTTTGGATAAAGAAGACGAAATTTTGATCTTGCCAACCGCCTCTCAGGAACCTGATTCATCTTATTGGTATGCAGCAAAGCAATTTAAAGAACTAGGCTATGAAAATACTGATTCGGTGATCATTGAAAAAGGTGTAGCCTTACCTGAGGAGATGATAGAGCGGGTAAAAAAATCTAAACTGCTTTATATTTGTGGTGGCGATCAAAACCGAATAATGAAGGAGATACAAGGCACAGGCTTGCTGGAGGCGATTCATCAGTCGTATGAAAATGGGAATACCATCGCGGGAACGAGCGCAGGTGCTGCGGTTATGAGTAGAAAAATGATCACAGGAAATGAACTGAGACACTCCGACTATCATTCCACCTTCCGAACCATTGAAAGTGAAAATATTGAAATCAAAGAGGGCCTCGGCTTACTTGAATGGGCAATTATTGACCAGCATTTTTTAATCCGAAGCAGGCACAACAGGTTGCTTAGCGCTGTAATAGAGCATCCTGAGGCGCTCGCTATAGGCATCGATGAGTCTACTGCATTGGTAGTGCAGCAGGATTCTATATGGGTGAGTGGGGTATCACAAATCATCACCTTTCAAGCTAATCCCAATCAAAAGGCCATAGTACAGGAGGGAAAGTTAGGGGCTCGTGACTTGCGAATTCAATTATATCTACCCGGAGAGCGCTTGGACAATACACAATAAATTGGCATCTTTCGTCACTCAAACAGATTGCCATCTTCTAATTTTTGAGGACTATAAAAAGGCAATTTTAAAGAGCTGATGTAAAAAGCAATTTGCTTTTTCCTTTTAAACATTCGCCAATTAGCACTGATGAAATTATGCGTAAGCTTCCTGATACTTTAGCTTTAGTCTTTTTTGTATTAATACTTTTCACCGTTCTGACATGGCTCATTCCTGCAGGAACTTATGAAAGGGAGCTAGTGCAAGGTAGGGAAGTCTTGGTGCCAGGGTCCTATCAATCGAGCGATCGATCGCCTCAAGGTATAGGCCCACTTTTGTTAGCTCCTATTAAAGGATTTATGGGAGCCTCTCAGATTATTGCTTTTGTGTTTTTGGTTGGTGGTGCCTTTGGAGTGATCAATAGAACAGGGGCCATCTATGCAGCTTTGCAAGATGTCGTGAAAAAAAGTAGCCAGAATCCAAAGTATAAAAAGGCGGTTATTCCTTTGCTCATGCTAATATTTTCTGTTGCTGGAGCTACTTTCGGTATGAGCGAGGAAGTATTGGTTTTTATATTGATTACCTTACCGCTATCAACTGCGCTTGGCTATGATACAGTCACGGGCATTGCCATCCCTTTTATTGGAGCAGGTGCTGGCTTTGCTGGAGCTATTGCTAATCCATTTACTATTGGTATTGCCCAAGGTATAGCCGAAATACCACCCTTTAGCGGTTGGGAATATAGAATATTGGTTTGGTTTTTGTTTACTTCCTTGGCTATTTATTATGTCAATCGCCATGCGAGTAGGTTGCTTGAAGGAAAAAGCAAAGCTGTCAATGGTGATTCGATTGGTGACCCTACAAGAGAAAGTGACCACCTCCCAAAGACGAGCTTTGATGGTTCTAAGAAATTGGTTTTGGTAGTATTTGCTATCGGAATAGTAGGCTTGATTGTAGGGGTTACTTTATGGGATTGGTATATCAATGAAATTGCCGCACTTTTCATAGCCATAGCACTGCTAAGCGCAATTTTAGGAAGACTAAGTGTCAATGACGCGAGCCAGTCTTTTGCTCATGGTGCTTCCGAAATGATGGGGGCCGCTTTGGTGATCGCCTTGTCCAAAGCAATTTTGGTGGTAGCAGAAGATGGACAAATCATTGACACCGTGCTTTATGCGCTAGCTGGCCTAGCAGACGGTTTGCCAGCAGTTGCCTCGGTGCAGGTAATGTTTCTTGTGCAAAGTGCGCTCAATACCATTTTACCATCTGGCTCGGGTCAGGCAGCTCTTACTATGCCTATAATGGCTCCACTAAGTGACCTATTGGAAATAAGTCGCCAAACAGCCGTTTTGGCTTTTCAATTGGGAGATGGCATCACTAATTTGATCATTCCGACGAGTGGTATCACTATGGGAGTATTGCAAATTGCTAAATTGCCCTATACGAAGTGGGTAAAATGGGCAGGACCGCTCATCTTGCTTTTCATGCTATTGGCGATGCTCGTTCTCATTCCACCCGTTTTATTTTTCTACTACCAGTAGAGATATTCAACTGCTTTTCTGAGTGGTGTTTATATTGAATGATGCCTTTTTGATAAACTCAGATTTCAATGCCATCGTATCAAAACCAGCGATCTTACAGTATATAGTGTGACCTTTATCAGTGAGTCGCATGTTTTTCACCTTTATCCTCACCTTTGCGGGTTTAGGCTATCCTTTCACTGCTAAATCTTTCACAACAATAACCGTAATTCTATCTTTTAGCATAAATCTTTAAACACCTCTCCTGCACAATGATATCTCTTCTTTCATTTCAGATGGGGTGGAGTTCCGCTCTTGGCCATATATAAGGGTAATTGAATAAATGTTATAATTTAAGATAGCTCTCGGAGGAGCCGCAATGATGAAATGCAATCATGGTATCTAACATCATATATTTTTATTTCTCGCCAAAGTAGTTGGCTTCGCGAGTTAAAGCCGGAATATGCATTAGAATTTCTATTCCGACCTAAAAATATTTCAAAATCAAGCGCTTCGCTGTAAATACTTGATTTCTTGTATTTTTAGCTCTCATAACGACCCCTACCGCATAATCCGGGTTGAAGGCTGTTTTTACTTTATTTTTTCGTGGGATGAGAATAGCGTTTGATTTCTAAAAATCACATGATCTCTAAAACACAATAAGGTGACTGATAAATTCATTTTTAAATATTGGAGGTAACAAAGCCTCGCAGAACACTTGAACATAAGCTGTTTTTTTGCAAGTTTAAAAATGACCTCTATTCATTCCACCATAAAAATGCATGCGATTAACGCTACGATAGGTCCAAGCAATTTTTACGCAATTTAGATCGGCTTACACAAAAAATTAATTTTAGAAAGCACATATTATTCAATTGTTAATAGGAATATTTCCTTTTTTAATTGATAGCATTTTGTTGTAGCTGAAATATGAGTCCTTAAGCTCCATTTTTAGACCTAATTCATTTATCGGGACTTTCAACGCTCAAAGTCAAGTAACAAATAGATAATTATTTGATAAAATTTTAAGTGTCAATCAATATTAGACCTCCCACTACATCTGTACTGTTGATTTTTAAAGCTATTTCTGAAGCATCATTTCTCATCAGTATTTGCTTTGAAACAAAGAAAGCTCTTTACGGCATTCACGAAAATGAACTCTTATGCGCGTCTTGTCTACAACGGGCTTGATGAGCTAGATTTAATAAAAGCTATGATAACGATTAAGAACAAAATGCTACTGTTGATTATCTTTCTTTTTCCCATGGTAGGCTTTGCGCAAGTCGGTTCCCTCAAAGGAATGATAACGGATGCTGACACTAATGAAGAGATTGTCGGTGCGAATATTATTTTAAAGCAATTACTTACCAGTCCACAACAAACGCAGGGTGGTGCTATGATTGGGGGCGCTTCAGATATCAATGGTGAGTTTTTAATACAACGAATACCCGCAGGCACCTATAATGTAACCGTGAGTAGTATCGGTTACAATACCAGGGTGTACAATAGCGTATCCATTGAACCTGGCAAGATGGTCAATATCACTGCAAGCTTGAGCGAGGAGACTTCCACCTTGGATCAAGTCGTGGTAGTAGGTGCTAGAGAAACCAATAGCGAAATTTCAGTAATCAGTGAGGTGCGCTATGCCAAAAGCGTGATTAATGGTGTTTCTGCACAGCAAATCTCACGCCTACCTGATAATGATGCTGCTCAAGTCCTCAAAAGAGTGCCAGGTATTTCTGTAGTAGATAATAAATTTATAAGAGTACGCGGTGTTGATGATCGGTACAACAATGTAATGATCAATGGCATTATTGCCCCATCTACTGAAATTAATAAGCGTACCTTTTCATTTGACCTCATTCCAGCTGGCATGATTGACCGTATGCTTGTTAGTAAGTCTGGGTCCGCTGATCTTCCAGGTGATTTTGCGGGAGGAATGATAAGAGTATATACGGCTCATAATGTATTTGAAAACTCAACAGATGTTTCTTTTGGGTTTGGATACCGCGCAGGAACGACTTTTGGTAGCTTTCAAAGCTCTGAAACAAGTAATACAGACTTTTTGGGCTTCGACGGCGGATTAAGAAACCTTCCATCCAGCTTTCCTTCTACCGATGAACTCACCAGAGAGGGAACAATCCGTGCTCAAAGGGCTGAAGCTGGTAGAATGCTCAATAACAACTTCGGCCTTCAGCAAATCATGGCTACCCCTGATCAGAAAATTCGAGTAACAGTCAACAGAAACCATGAGGTGGGGAAATATAAAGTTACTTCTGTGAATTCTATCGGATATAGCCGAGAATCACTTTTTAGAAATGTTAATACCAATAAGTGGTTTGAGATAGATGCAAATCGAGAGCGTGCACTTCCATGGCAGGACTGGAATGATGAAAATTTTTCGCAAGAAACCACCTTCAACTTGGTGTCAAACTGGTCTTGGAGAGCTTCATCCCGAAACAAATATGACTTGAGAATGATGTTTAATCAGGTAGGCCTGAACAACACCATCATTAGAAGCGGGGATGATTTTCAGCAGCGTACTCAAGATGACTTGCTTTACTACAGCTTCCAATACCTGAGCCGTTCAATTGGCACAGTTCAAATGAAAGGAACTCATGAACTCAAAGAGGATGATTCATCACTCGAGTGGTTACTTGGCTTTAATGTAGTCAACAGAAATGAGCCTGACTTTAGAAGATTTAGAACCTTCAGAAGCAAGACGCTTCGAGGCACAGAAGAGCCTTTCGTATCTATCAACCCTCCTAGTTCCAATTTATTTGATAATAGCCGATTTTATTCCGATATGCTTGACTTGGGTTATAGTGCGGGTGTAGACTATAATAAAATCATCGGTCACCTTCCTGGCGGAGAAATCCAATTCAAATCTGGCCTTTACGGTGACATAAGAACTAGATCATTTAACTCAAGGTATTTCAGCTATCTCATTCCTGCAGTAGTACCTAATGATATCGCTGAGTCTATTAGTCGCTTACCGCTAGCGGAGCGGTTCGCCCCAGAAAATATCGATGGTGATGCTGGATGGATCCTAGCTGAAGGTACGAGAGGCATAGATAGCTACGATGGCATAAGTTATCTTGGTGCGGCCTACGTCCAAAGTATTTTTCCTTTCACCGATAAGAGCAATCTTTCTGCAGGTATTCGCTATGAATATTTTGTGCAGCAGCTGAACACCGAAGATGGTACAGGTGCCCCGTTGAATATCAACAATCAAACGGGAAGTCCATTACCCTTTTTAAACTATGACTACAGCCTTACCGACCGATCAGTTTTGAGAGCGGGATATGGTAGAAGTGTTAATCGACCGGAGTTCCGTGAAATTGCACCCTTTCTTTTTTATGATTTTGAGTTCAATTGGAATATCAACGGTAATCCTGACCTCAAAGTGGCTGAAATCGATAATATTGATTTGCGCTATGAATTTTATCCTGACTTAGGCGATATGATTTCAGTAGGCGCTTTTTATAAGCGATTTACCAATCCGATTGAAAATGTGCTTCGTGTAGTGACTGAAAATCAGCAAATTAATTTCATAAACGCGCCATCGGCCTATGTAGGTGGGGTGGAGTTTGAGATGAGGAAGTCCTTACGCAATCTTATCGCCAATCCATTTTTATCGCGCTTTACCTTTATAGTGAATACTTCATGGATTCAAAGTGAGGTTAATTTAGGGAGTGCGGCCGTTTCTCAAGACCGTCAGCGCCCGCTACAGGGCCAGTCACCTTACATCATCAACTCGGTAGTATCATACGATAATGAAAAGAAAGGCTTCTCTGTCAATGCAGCTTTCAATATGGTGGGGAGTAGAATATTTGCTGTAGGTGATCTTAACTTCCCAACTATTTATGAGCTGCCAAGGGGCGCTTTGGATATCAAAGTAGCTAAGCAAATCAGTCCTAAGTGGGAGGGAAGGCTTGAGCTAGTCAATGTACTCAATACCGCCTTCAGGTTTTATCAGGACACGAATCGCGATGGCCAAATCAAAGATGAGCTGCTCAACTTTTTTCAAGGTAGCGACACCAGAGAGGCTGTAGCTCAAGATGATGTGGTGATGCAGTACCGCACAGGGCAACTTGTCAATTTTCAATTGAACTATAGAATATTAGGAAAATAATTTTCAACAATCTTTTATCAACACTTATTTATTTCATCCAATGAAAAAATTATTGAGCATTGCTGTCATAGCCACAGCACTTTTGTTGAACGCTTGTTCGGGTGATGACGACTTGAACCCTGAGAATGATCAGAATGATGATCCGAATGCTAGGATAGAGCTAAGTGGTAATCTTACTACCCAGACGCTCACTAAAGATAAGAAGTATTTACTTATTGGTCAGGTATTTATACCTGATGGAGAGACGGTAACCATAGAGCCAGGAACGGTAATCTTTGGTCAGAAGGCTACTCGAGGTACTTTGATCGTAGACAGAGGTGGCAAATTGATTGCTGAAGGTACCGAGGCTGAGCCTATTGTGATGACATCAGCTCAGGCTCCTGGCGAGAGAGACCGTGGCGACTGGGGCGGTTTGGTCATTTTAGGAAGAGCTCGTACCAACCAAGTTGAGCCAGCGATAGAGGGTATTACGCCTGAGCGTATTTTTGGTGGCACTGACGATGCAGACGACTCTGGTATCTATAAATACCTAAGAGTAGAGTATGCTGGTATTGAGTTAACCCCTAATAATGAAACCAACTCTATCACCATGGGTGGTGTGGGTAGTGGTACTACGATGGAATACTGTGTTGTTTCTTATGGTGGAGATGACGGCTTCGAGTGGTTTGGAGGTTCAATTAACGGCAAACATTTAGTTTCCGTTTCTACTTGGGATGATGACTTCGATTGTGATTTTGGGTGGTCAGGAAACGTTCAGTTTGGATTGGTTGTAAGAAATCCATTTTTTGCAGATCAGTCTGAATCAAATGCCTTTGAGTGTGACAACGGGCCTAATGACAATGATGTGCAGCCTTATACTACAGGTACATTCTCAAATGTAACCGTATACGGTCCCTCTTCTGTTGCTCAAGGGCTTTCTGGCAACAACCGTCATGGTATCGACCTGCGAAGAAGAACGGCTGTAAGCATAACTAATACGGTAGTGACTGGCTTCAATTTTGGCTTGAGAATGAATCAACCAAGTGTAGTGGAGCAGTATCAAAATGAAAATGGAGTTCTTGCTAATAACGTATTGCTTACCAATAGCAGAAGTGGAAACACAGCCTTCTTAGCTGGGTCAGGGGTAGAAGTAGCTGATGTTCGTGCTATATGGGAAGAAGGTAATGACATCATGCCTGTAAGGGCAGTGGAAGATAATGACGTTTATGCTGGTCTAGGGATGAGAGCGGAAAACTTCTTTACTGAATTTACCATCTTGACTTATCCAGAAAATCCTAATTTCAGCGCTCCAAATGTATCGGCTATTCCAGCTGCAAATTATGATGTGATTCCATCAGAAAGAAGGTCATTCTTTGAGCAAGTACCCTATATTGGTGCTTTCGGAGTAACCGACTGGACTGACGGTTGGGTTAATTTTAACCCAAGAGAAACAGAATATTAATTGACTATTGCTTATCCAATTTAGCATCTCTCTTGGTTTTTCCTTGAGAGATGCTTTCTTATTCTAAATTTATTCAATAACCTATGAGAGTCTCATTCTTTTTTCTTTTGGCCTTATGCTTGTTTGCTTGTGATTCACGAAACTTTGAAGTAAGCGAGAAGCTTAGCAAAGAGGAGGCGAAGTTTTATAAGTCCGCTATTATCCGATATGTGGCTCCAATGCCTAAAAAAGCTACTACAGAAGATAAGTTTGTAGCCACTTATAATGAGTGGTATGAAAACCAGATGGATAAACATCGACTAGAGTTGTATTATTTTGATGAGCTGTCGAATAGGCATTATTTTTCTATCACTAGAAATGCGCCTTCCCTATACAAAAAAAGGGTGGCTACATCAGGCTATTTTACTTTGAACGAAAAGGATGAAATCATAGACTATGAGGAGGTCTATCGCACTTGGCGATTGGTACCTGAAGAGTTACAAAAAAAGAATAAAATCCTATTCGGCAAACTGATAAAAGGTGAAGATTTAAGTCCTTTTTACACAAAAAATAATGAAGAGGAGTACATTGAATTCCCTGATGACTTTGTGGCTTACGATAAAGAAAATCGAAAGTGGGAGATGAGAGCGATCATGAACAAGGAGGTTGAAAGAAATGCTGCGACTATTTTAAGGCCCTAGATAGGGCCAAAAATTTTATGCTTACCCGCTTTTTTGCATCTTAAATTTGAAAGGAAGTGCTACGTTTTAGATGTGCTGAAGTCGCTACATAGCAAAGTACAGGGCGAAGCTCTATGAGAGACGGAAAGTATGAATTATCCCTGAAAGGGCGTAATAAAGTATCACGTTAAGTCTTTTCTTATATCCATAACATTACTATTTGTGTAACGCTATTTTAGAACGGGACAATATTTTAAATAAAAAAAGCGATGAACCTTCATTGCTTTTTTTTATTTAGGCTAAGAACAGATCGCTTACCTGCACCAACACCACAACTTTTTAAACTTAATAATTATGTTAAAGCCTTATTCTAAAGCATGCTTATATGCCCAGCACTCGGTTTAGTTTTGTCAATTAGAGGTTTATCCGGGATTATGCGTTAGGGTTCGTTATGATATCTAAAAATACAAGAAAATCAAGTATTTAACGACTAAGGTATAGCACCGCTATGGTGAAGGCGTTAAATGCAGCGAAGCGTTTGATTTTGAAGTATTTTTCGGAATAGAAATTATAATGCATATTCCGGGATTATCTTCGCTATGAAAAAAATAGATTGATACTTAAGCTGTTTGGATGCTTCATGCTATACAAGAGGGCTGTGTACTGTTATCATTCCACGCAAATAAAAAAAACTTTTTAAATAGTTGCTTTAAAGCCATGCGTGTGATGAATGGCTCGTTTTAGTATATATTGGTATTCTAATGTAAATCAAAGGGTGGCAGATTGGAAATAATGTGTTAATTTTGCAGCTTGAAAATGGAAAAACATATTTACAGCGATTTTGACACCTTCATTGTAACTGCATTGAATGAAGATATAGGAGAGGGAGATCACTCTTCTTTGAGCATACCTGCATTGAATACGCCTGTTGAGGCAGTTTTGATTTGTAAAGATCAAGGAGTTATAGCGGGGCTTAATCTTTTTGTAAGAGTATTTGGGCTTTTAGATCCGGAGGTGGAAGTAAAGTTATGCTTTGCTGATGGTGATAAAGTGAGTTATGGTGATGAACTGGCTATTTTGAAAGGCAAGGCTAGATCCATTTTATCTGGAGAACGTGTTGCTTTGAATATTTTACAGCGTATGAGTGGTATTGCCTCTCTTACTGCTCGCTTGAAATCAATGATCGCTCACACCGAAGCGCAACTACTTGATACAAGGAAAACAACACCTAATTTCAGGCAGTTTGAGAAATTGGCTGTAAAAATTGGAGGTGGTCAAAACCATAGAATGGGACTTTACGATATGATTATGCTGAAAGATAATCATGTTGATTATGCAGGTGGTATACGTGAGGCTATTCAAGCGGCTAAAAAGTATTTAACAGAAAAGCAGCTCGATATTCCCATAGAGGTTGAAACACGAAGCCTCGAAGAGGTCAAGGAGGTTGTGGAAGAAGGAGGGGTTAGTTTTGTGATGCTGGATAATATGAGCCCTGATGTGATGCGTGAAGCAGTGAACTGGGTAAGTGGCAGAGTGAAGCTAGAGGCTTCTGGAGGCATTACGGAAGAAACGATTGCAGAGGTAGCATCATCAGGGGTGGATTATATCTCCATTGGTGCATTGACACATAGTTATAAAAGTTTAGATATTAGTTTAAGAGCTAAAAAGAAATAAGCATGATTATCAAAACCAAGAAGAATAAATTAGAGACAGGAACTTTTATAAAGGTTGCCCTTAAAAATGTACTTAAAGATCAATGGTGGGTATTTTTGATTGCTTTAGCACTAATGATTCCAACCTTTTTTGTAGATACTGTGTGGTTTATCATTGGTACGATGATTGCTTTGGTGATCTATTTCCTTTTTTGGTTAATTCAATTTGCCGGAGTTACCCAGCTGGAGCAAACGAAAATGCTTTTTGAAAAGCTATCCTATGAGATAAGCAGCAAAGAAATCATGATTAAGCTTAATGCTCGTCAAGGAATGCCAGTAAAATGGGAAAATGTGAAGCGAGTTGTTCAGGGTAAAGATCACTATGCATTGATTCTTTCAAAAGTACAGATTATTTACTTGCCTCATCGTGTATTTAATTCTACCCATGATATCAAGTTTTTTGAAGAGGCTATTCTGAAAAGAAAGGGATTGATAAAGTAATAAAGGGATATTACCTTAGGTCAAGTTAAAAAATATCTAAATCCGAAAATAAATTTCGAATTTATTATTTATCAGTCAAAAAAATATCCTTATATTTGCATTTCCATTTTGGAAAGACACGAATTTTCGATAGAGAAATAAACATAAGTCATGAGCGAACTAATTAAATTTGTAGAGCAAGATCTTGATGCTGACAGAAGAGCTGCATTTCCGTCGTTTAAAGCAGGTGACACTGTAAACGTACACGTAAAGATCAAAGAGGGTAATAAAGAAAGAATTCAGCAATTTCAAGGTACTGTAATTCAAAGAAGAAATCAGGGTACTAATGGTGAAACTTTCACTGTAAGAAAGATTTCGAGTGGTATCGGTGTAGAAAGAATTTTCCCATTGCTTTCGCCAAATATTGACAAGATTGAGAAATTAAGAGAAGGTTCTGTTAGAAGAGCTCGTTTGTTCTATCTAAGAGGACGTCAGGGAAAGGCTGCAAGAATCAAAGAGAAAATCAGAAGCAAAAACTAAATTTGCTTTTATCAGATATAAAAAGGAGCTTCGGCTCCTTTTTTTGTTTGTATTGATCACTACGTACCTCCTTGCTTTGCATGATAACAAGCTTATATGATTATACAGTATATATTTGAATTGATAGGTACTTTTGTCTTCGCTATTTCGGGAGTGCTTGCCGTGCGAGATAAAGAAAATGATGTGTTCGGCGCAGGCTTCACCGGTTTTGTTACGGCTATTGGAGGTGGGTCTTTGCGGGATATATTGTTAGGGTCTTATCCATTAGCTTGGATTGATGATATCTATCTTGTATATACTATCTTTATTGGTGTAATGGTATCTTACCTATTTTCAACCTACTTGATGCGCCTTCGTAAAACCTTATTTTTATTTGATACACTTGGAATTGCATTGTTCACAATATTGGGAACTGAAAAAGCTTTAAGTTTAGGGGTGAGAGTTGAAATTGCAGCTATCATGGGGATGTTTTCTGCCGTAATGGGAGGGGTGATTAGAGATACGCTGACGAATACTACCCCTATTTTGTTTAGTAAGGAAGTTTACGCATCTGCTTGTCTTTTTGGAGCCATCTTTTACCTTGTACTCAATTACTTCGGTCTCAGTCGTGATATCAACCTTTTATTATCTGTAGCCATTATTATCGCTATTCGCTTGCTCGCGGTGAAATATAAAATTAGTCTGCCATCATTGAAATAATTTATAATACAGATAAAGAGTTTACAATATCTATCATTTTTCAAGTTATGTCATCTTTGATAGCCAAATGTGTATTAGAAATCCAAATAGGATGTGCTTGAAAGTATATGAATTATTAACTAGGGCATGCTTAAAAACAGCTAAATTGTTGATAAATAAATCATAAAGTCTGTACGTTATTTATTTGAGTGCACGGTTTTAATCGAAAATAGTAAAATGCTTGCGGGAAAATATCTTAGTTTGACATTTTGTAGCTTAGCCCCAAGCATTATCGTAATTTGTGATTCGTAAATCGGAAGTGGTATTAATTTGAAAAAAGATTAAAAGGTTAAAATAAGCTGCTTGAAATATATCATTTTTTCCATCAAATAAGACAAGCGAAGCTTGTGCCGCCTCGAACCTGCTGTACTTGGAACTTTTTAAGAAAGCCCTAACTATGAAATAGTAATACCTACCTTTCGCATTATTGGATGTGTAGTTTTTAAACAAAAGGGTTAATTCATTTTATCAAAACGTCTTAATGTGATAATTCGAAGCTTAGTCCGAAGCAATAACATCATTGGTATACATATGAAAAGGCCTTAAGCTATGTTATAAGGCATTAGAAGTTTATTACTTCTCTATCTGAAAAAGCAAACGAGATTTGTGGTTTCGAATCTATACTGTATCGGACTTTTTTAGTAAGGTCTAAATCAAAACCTTTTTTCTGACTGAAAACCATTACTTTAAATTATCTAGTATTTATTGTCCAAAATAAATATGCAATATGGTTTGCAAACATGGGTATGTCTTTATTAAATTTAGATAATAAGCATTATCTTATTGAGATTAATACTGTAAATACTCCCTTCATCAATGGAAAATATACTCTGTCCTGTAGATTTCTCAGACACCTCTTTAAAAGCTTTAGAGGCTGCGGCTCAAATTGGTGCTAAGCATCGATCTAGGATACTTTTGATCAATGTATTTAATTTGGATGAATCCAAATTAAAGTTTTCTCAAGAGGCTGAAAACAAGGATACTTTAATTACTGTGGCAAGAAGAAAGTTAAAAGCTTTAGCTGAGGAAGTTGAAAACGAGTATTGTCCAAAGGGTTTGCTACGTTGTGATTTTAAATTAGTAGAGGGATCTACTGTAAGTCAGATAGTTGAAACTAGTCTTGAAAGGGAGAAGCAATTAATAGTGCTTGGTACCACAGGTATATCAGGATCAAAAAAATCTTTTGTAGGGGGTACTACTGCTGAGATAATTGGCAAATCTCAAATCCCTGTACTTTGTATTCCTGAGTCTTTTACAGACATTAATTTACAACATATCGTTTATGCATCTGAGCTAGTTGAGGAGGATAAAGTAGCGCTTGCTAGACTAGCGGCATTTTGTCATCCTTTTGGGTCAACAATAAAAGTTGTTCATTTATCAAAATCTAAAAGTGATAAAACCAAAACAGAATTTCTTGCCTTCCAAGATGAAATGAAGAGCTACATCACCACTACAAGGCTATATTTTGACTTAGTAGGTATGGAGCAGGATCTCACCCATCAGTTAGATCAATATATGAAAAATGATCCTGCTAATTTTTTGGTTTTACTGAGTTATCAGCGTAATTTCTTTGAAAAAATATTCTCAAAAAGCCTGAGTAAAAGCATGAGTTACTTGGTAGATTACCCTCTGATGATTTTTAAGGTTTAAAAGCCTTTATTTATTGTTTTAGGGTTAAGATAAAATACTTAGGGCATGCTTAAAAACAGCTTATTATAGCATCAAGTGAAAACGAGATGAGCATTTAAGTGTTGGAGCGATACTGAATCCTATACTTAAAGCAGCATCAATCAAGTAAGATTCTGCCCTGAAGGCTTAGCTTCATAATGTTGATGTTATACATTCTATTTCAGTGGGCTTAAATCCCTTTTGCTAACGATAAATACGTTCTCCTTAGAATTAAAACTACGCCTAATTTATCGATATTTTAGATGTGTTTTATATCCTCTCCCTAACAAAAGAGACTTCTAATCTTGTCTACTACTTTATTTATCCGTTTTATTGCCATGACCATTATTATATGAGTCGCTTTATCAAAAGCTTGATACATCATCAAGATAACTAGAGATCGGAAACAAACATTATATAAAACTTCGACCGACATTGTGAATTTTTTTCACCCTGATTATGCGTTAGGGTTCGTTATAAGAGCTTAAAATACAAGAAAATCAAGTATTTAACGACTAAGGCATAGCACCGCTCTGGTGAAGGCGATAAATACAGCGAAGCGATTGATTTTGAAGCAGTTTACGCTCGGAATAGAATTTCTATTGCCTATTCTGGGTTTAAGGTTACAGCATGTCATTATGCCATTACAGGGTCTCACAGGGTGTAATCGTTGAGAAATGTAATCGGTTAAATTGAGCTAATAAACACCCTTATTATATTACTGTACTTCCCGCTAATTGGCTTTGGTGACATCCATTGCTTGATAACATGAGGACTCAATTTTTTATAATAGCAGGCATGTATATTCTGTTTTATCAGCCGGGAAATAAAAAAAGTCTAGCAATAAAGGCTAGACTTTTTTGTGAAGAAAGATTGCATTGAAACCGAAGTTTCTCAACGATTTAGATGGTTGTTTTCATGTCAAACTTTTCTAGGTAATCAGCTAATCTCCTTACCACCATACCTCCAAGTGACCCATCAACCACACGGTGATCGTAAGAGTGCGAAAGGAACATTTTATGACGGATAGCGATTGCATCTCCAGTTGGAGTTTCAATCACAGCCGGCTTCTTCACTACCGCTCCAAAGGCCATAATTCCTACCTGAGGCTGCATGATTATTGGTGTACCCATTACATTACCAAAGCTTCCGACATTAGAAACTGTAAAGGTTCCTCCCTGAAGTTCATCAGGGCTTAATTTATTATTGCGAGCCTTTCTTGCTAATTCGTTTACCTTTTTCGTTAAACCTACCAAATTGAGCTGATCTGCATTTTTTATTACCGGTACTATTAGGTTACCGCTAGGCAAGGCCACTGCCATACCTATATTGATATCTCCCTTTTTTATAATCCGATCACCATCTACTTGAACGTTGATCATTGGGTAGTCTTTTATTGCTTTGACCATCGCCTCAATAAAAATCGGCGTAAAGGTGATATTGTCACCTTCCCTTTGTTTAAACTCTTGCTTTACTCGATTTCTCCAGTATACAATGTTGGTAACATCCGCTTCCACAAACGAAGTTACATGAGGTGAAATTCTCTTGCTGTCAACCATTCTCTGGCTGATCATTTTACGCATTCTATCCATTTCAATGATCTCATCATTTGAATTGACAGATACGTGGACTTTTTGCGGAGCTGGTAGATAGTCTCCAGTTACTGCAGCCGCAGGTGCCGATGGTGCTGTGGTAGATGCAGGAGCGCTACTAGCAGAATTACTTGATTCTTTTTCAGTGCTTACTTTGCCTCTTGTCTTTAAGTAAGCTAAGATGTCCTTTTTCGTTACACGACCTTCAACACCTGTACCTGAAATAGTCTCTAGCTCGCTTGCAGAGATTCCCTCTTTCTTAGCAATGCTAAGAACTAATGGAGAGAAGAACTTACCACTTTCGCTTCTGTTTTTTAATTCATCGTTACTGGCTGTGACCTCAGAAGTTGTCTTTTCTTGAGCTACTTCTAGCCTATTTTCTTCGGGCTTATCTTTGCTGGTGTCTTGAGGTGCAGCTTTTGTTTCTCCATTTGCAGAAGTCTCAATCAATGCAATTGGCTTTCCTACTTCCACTACGTCACCCTCTTTTACAAGTAGTTCTTTTAATACGCCTGCGTGCAAAGCCGGTACCTCTGTGTCTACTTTGTCAGTAGCTACTTCTAGAACAGACTCATCTTCTTCTATGCTGTCTCCTTCTTTTTTGAGCCAGCTTAGAATAGTGCCTTCCATAATACTTTCGCCCATCTTAGGCATAACCATTTCTACTATCGCCATTCCTGTAGGTATTTATTATTTGGTGAATGCTTTATTTTATTTCCTAATGTAACATCAATAGACCATTAAGGCTTCAAGGCTTGATATCTTAATTGATGTGTACGCTTGATAAGACCTTAGAAGCTCAGTTCTAACGAAGAACTCTGCCAAAGATCTTTTCATACTTATACAATTCGTAAATCGAATTTACCGATTACAAATTTAATCTTTGATCTGAAAAAACAAAAAGCTCCGAAATCGTTTGTATATTTTTTTTATTCTGTATGATTAACTTATTTCAAGTGTTAATTTGTCTTGTGTTTTCAATAACTAGTTATTTCAATGGAAAATTTGGTTCATTTTAGTCTAAAGCTTCGAATTTGTTTTCAGAATAATGTTCAATTTTTTTATTTGTTTTTAGGTCTTTATGATCTAAAATTTTGATTCGTAGAAGATTGATAGCAGCTGTTGCAGAGAGCTCAATGTTAAGACTTCTCTTTTTTGTAAGTTTTAACTCCTTGGTGTATACTTTCTCACCCACCGCAACCGCAATATAAACAAGGCCTACTGGTTTGGTATCGGTAGCACCACTTGGACCGGCAATTCCAGTGGTTGCTATCGCTACATCTGATTCCATGAGCGACTGCACCCCTTTTACCATTGCTATTGCTACCTCTTCACTCACGGCGCCTTTTTTTTCAATTAGCTTAGCATCTACTCCCAAGATTTTTACCTTAAGATCGTTGGAGTAGGGGGTGAGACCACCTTTGAAGTATACCGAACTACCCGCTATTGAAGTAAATCGATGGGCGATATAGCCCCCACTACAACTTTCGGCAACTGATAGTTTTAATTTTCTAGCTTCCAGGAGTTTTGCCAAGCACGCTTCAAGACTTATTTTTTCACGAGCAAATACATGCTGTTCAATGCTATCGTAAATCTTATTCGTCCAGTGATCAAGCTCTTTCAACCGATTTTCCTTATTTTCCCCTAGTTCTACCCCAATTCTCAAGTCGACTCTTCCTAAGTGGGGCAAATATGCCAAGTGAAAATAGGGTGGTAATTGAGGCTCTATTTCAGCAAGTTTGTCCGATAGCATGGATTCATGTGCACCTGCAGTAAGCAAGAAACGGTAGCTTCGAGGCACAGGTTGATATTTCTGTATCAGCGATGGAATTACACTATCTTCCATCATTTGTTTCATTTCATAGGGGACTCCCGGCAGAGAAATAAACACTTTATCTGCTTTTTCAAACCACATACCAGGAGCTGTACCCACCTTGTTGAAAATAGCCTCACAAGCGGTTGGTAAATAAGCCTGCCGCCTGTTGGATTCATTCAGTTCTCTACTTCTTGATGCAAATAAGTCCTCCAAATGTTCCATTACCTCAGGATGGAATACTTCTCCGCAGTTAAAGTATTTTTGAAGACAGGGTTTTGTAAGATCGTCCGAGGTTGGACCTAGTCCTCCGGTTATTAATATAATGTCAGCACGATCTTCGGCTTCGGCGAATAGTTGCAGAATGTCAGCCTCATTATCTCCAACTGTTGACTTTCGGATCACTTCGATTCCTACCTTACTTAGCTCTGCACTCATCCAAAAAGTATTGGTATCTAGTAATTGTCCGATTAGTAGTTCGTCGCCAATGGTGATCACCTCAGCGCGTATTTCTTTATTTTTCATTCAAAAAGCTAATTTATTTCTAAGACAACGGAATTTTATAGGTAGTGTTAGTCTTCTATTTATTTTCGTTTATGAGGGATGTGAACATAGTATGATGCTGGAAGATGCTTGAGCATATTTTGAGTTTATTCCCTTTCCAAGACGATTCATTGAAAGGGAATAAGATTTATGGCCTACCTCAGAATTGTTATTTTATAGATCTCACTATTGATTAGCCAAACTCAATGTTAGCTACTTAAACCAAGTTGAAGGTAATTATTCGATATAAATTTTAGATCACAATCTTAATATTTAGTAAGTCTATAATAGCAAAGTCTTCTACGGTGGTATTTTAGGACTAAAATTACATCGATCAAAGAATATTTACTATTTTTGCACGCTTATAGCCTTTTGGTTTTAGAAAAAAAGAAACAATGGAAACTACTGTAAACACAACTTTAGGCTTAAAATTACCCACTGATCCTCGCTGGGTGAATGTCGCAGAAATGAAGTTAGAGGATATTTTGGTTGATCATGCTTATTGTGAGCAAAAGGCAGCTTCATCTTGTATCAGCTTAATTATTACTCATCCTGATAGAGAAGAATTAGTAGATGCACTCACACCTGTGGTTGCCGAAGAATGGTCGCATTTTGAATTGGTGCTCGAACAACTCAAGAAAAGGGGGTTGAGTTTGGGTAAACCAAGAAAAGATGAATATGTCATTGAGCTCAGTAAGCATGTGCGCAAAGGAGGGTCAAGAGAGCAACAATTAGTAGAAAAGTTACTTCTCAATGCGCTTATAGAAGCCAGAAGCTGCGAACGCTTCAAGATTTTGCATGAAAAATTGGACGATCCAGAGTTGAAATCTTTTTATTATCAGTTGATGGTATCTGAAGCTGGGCACTATCGTAATTTTATAGATTTAGCAAAACTATATTTACCCCATGAGTTTGTAATGAAGCGATGGGTAGAATTTCTGAAAATTGAGGCAGAGATTATTGCTCGATTGGAGGTGAGGGGAGACAGGATGCATTGATTTTTGAGATCGTTGCCTTGGATTTTAATCCAATTCTTTTGATAGATGCATCTTAAATAAGATGCAAATTTAGCAAGCGATCAATCAAAATAGACGCTTCTCCGTTTGGCTTAGTGAAGCTTGGTTTATATAGCGACTTTTGATGCTTACTTCAATTTAAAAAGCATACCGTATATGCTTTTTAAATTGAAGAAGGTGAAGTTACTCCAAAGACGATATTTAGGATATGGGAGAATTTTTTTCTATCAATTGAGCTGGTAAGAGTTGTTATATTTTTAATTGGTTTTATAAAAAAGAAAAGCACGCAATTATGAAAGTTAGTGAATATTTAAAGCATCATTATAGGCATTTTAATGCCGCCGCATTAATCGACGCCTCGGAAGGTTATAAAGCTCATTTAGCTGCTGGAGGAAAGATGATGGTTACCTTAGCCGGGGCTATGAGTACTGCTGAATTGGGCTTATCACTTGCAGAAATGATCCGACAGGATAAGGTGCATGCGATCAGTTGTACAGGAGCTAACTTAGAGGAAGATATCTTCAACTTGGTTGCACATGATCACTATGAGCGAGTACCAAACTACAGAGAGCTCACTGCTCAAGATGAGCAAGACTTGCTTGATCGCCATATGAATCGTGTTACTGATACCTGTATCCCTGAAATGGAGGCAATGCGTCGCCTAGAAGGAGTGGTTTTAGAAGAATGGCAAAAGGCTGACCAAGCTGGAGAGGCATATTTTCCGCACGAGTTTTTTTATAAGGTTTTGCTATCTGGCAAACTGGAAAAGTTCTATCAAATCGATCCTAAAGACTCTTGGTTACTTGCTGCGGCACAAAAGAATTTGCCAATTATCGTTCCTGGATGGGAAGACAGTACATTAGGTAATATGTTTGCGGGTCACGTAATCTCTGGGGATATTAAAAATGTTCACACTATGAAAGGCGGTATCCAATACATGATGTTTTTATCTGATTGGTATCAAAAAAATAGTGATGGCCACGGTATTGGTTTCTTCCAAATCGGAGGGGGAATTGCAGGTGATTTCCCAATTTGCGTAGTTCCAATGCTACACCAGGACTTACAGAAACCGGACGTTCCTTTATGGTCATATTTTTGCCAAATTAGTGATAGTACTACGAGCTACGGTTCTTATTCCGGAGCAGTACCAAATGAGAAAATCACTTGGGGTAAGTTGGGTATGGATACACCTAAATATATCATAGAGTCTGACGCTACTATAGTAGCGCCTTTAGTTTTTGCCATTATTATGGACCTATAGGTTTTATTAATTGATGAAAAGTTATGGCTAAGATTTTAGCTGTAGCTTTTCAATTAAAGTCGAAATAGACCTATTAGTTTAAAAGAGGCATTGTAGAATATTATTTGCTATTTTGAATAGCAACAGATTTTAGAGCAAACAACAAACAAGCAATTTCATGAAAAGATCAGTAATCACTGGCGTAGGGCGCTTTTTGCCTGAAAGAATCGTTACCAACGAAGAATTAAGCAATCTTTTTGATACAACCCCAGAATGGATAGTCGAACGTACAGGTATCCAGGAGCGTAGGTTTTTTGATCCTGATAAGGATACAGTAGCTAGTATGGCTGCATCGGCTAGCAGAATGGCAATGGAGCAGGCAGGAATCACTAACCCCAAAGAGATTGATTTCATCGTCTTTGCTACTATTACCCCAGATTACTTTTTCCCTGGGAGTGGTGTTCTTATGCAACGGGAATTAGGCATGGAGGGTATTGGCGCATTAGACCTACGAAATGCATGCAGTGGATTTATTTATGCCTTATCTGTTGCAGACAATTTTATCAAGACGGGGATGTACAAAAAAATTCTGGTGGTGGGTGCAGAAATTCAAACCTCAGCTATGGAACTTAGTGATCGAGGTAGGAATATCGCTGTTATTTTTGGTGATGGTGCTGGAGCTGTGGTTCTAGAGGCTGCAGAAGCTGATGATAAAGCTGGAATTCTTTCCACCCACCTCTATGCTGACGGTACCTATGCCGAAGAGCTTTATATAAAAGATCCCGGTAGTAGCCGACATAAGAAGTACACCGCTGAAATGCTAACAGGAGAATCTGTACTACCGTATATGAATGGAAATGCGGTGTTTAAGCATGCGATAGTTCGCTTTTCACAAGCGATCAATGATGCTTTAAATCACAATGGATTGACTAAAGATGATATTGACCTGCTCATCCCTCATCAAGCTAATCTGAGAATTAGTAATTACCTTAAAGATCATTTGAAGCTTACTGATGATCAGGTTTTCAATAATATTATGCACTACGGTAATACCACTGCAGCTTCTATACCTATTGCCATGAGCGAGGCTATCGAAAAAGGGAAATTGAAGTCAGGGGATTTATTGTGTGTAGCTGCATTTGGTAGCGGCTTTACGTGGGCATCATCTCTGATACGGATGAGATAGTATTTGTAGATAGCTTTCTCAAAAAGATTAAAACCGCTTTAGATTAATCGATATCCTTAGTGGTTTTTGTTTTTATACTACTCAAGTGAATTATTTATTTCACCAAATAGTTGCTTGATTTCTCAAGAAACGATTGATTTTTCTTATAGTGAGAAGCCAATATTCATTCCAACTCTTATTGGGATGTAGAAATTATTAGTATTTAAACTAAAGTAGTTTCCATCGCTCGCTGCCTGATTTTTATTAAGAATGCGATAGCCTATTCCTGTAGATAGATATAGATCAATGTGGAGGCTACTGGGTGAAGTGGCGTCACGAGTGAGCCTATATCCAACCATTGGGCTATACTCAATGCCGAATTCATCTACTGTAGGCTGAGAAGCATTAATTGGGATGGAAGGGTTCAATTTTTGATGATTGGTGGATCGAAATCTCGTTTCATGTCCAAAATACCATACACCAAGGTTACTCTCAGGATGATAAAATTTTTGCCTAATTGCTGCAGAGAACCCATTGGTGTAGGTTGTTTCTGTATTTTGTAGGTGCCTTGAAAAGAAAGGGCTGCGAATATAGTTAAGCTGTAGTTCGTACCCTAGCCTTTCTTGATAATAGTACTCGACCGCCACAGGCAATTCTCCAAATAGTGTTCCTAATAAGTTAGCTCCTACTATAAGACCTTGGTACTCATTGATTCTGGGAGTGAAGTATCGGCTTTTATTTTTTTCTTGGAAGAATTCAGGCCTATCCTCAGGCCTTTGAAATATCTTTTTCCTTTCTTCTTGTCGTAAAAGAGTCAGTAGTTCTGAGTCTTCCTCTTGGTGGGGTCTGTAGTAACCCGCTACATCACCGCTTGGTGCATAAAGAGTCCAAAGTCCTCTTTTCTTGCCGTTATACGCTTCACCTTGCATTTTGATCGCACCGTCCTGATAGTATCCGGTAAAAAAGCCATACCCTTTATCGTAATCCGCTATTCCTTCTAGTTTACCACTCTCAAAGTAGTATTCCCATCTTCCATTGTATTGATCTTCTGAAAAATAACCTTTCAGCTTTAGCTTTCCACTCTCATAGTATTCTTCATACTTACCGTCTCCTTTTTTGAATACAGCCTCACCTTTCAGCACTCCCGTAGCATGATAAAATTTCCAATATCCTTCTTTACCCTCTGTGCCCTCGTGTCCCTCAGATTTTAAACTTCCGTCTTCATAATAATACTTCCATGTACCAATTTTGCTACCAAGTTCATAACTTCCTTCCGAAGATATTTGGCCATTTAGGAAATAATATTTCCAGACTCCGTGTCTTAAACCTGATTCGTAATAACCTTTTGCCTGAACGTTTCCGTCTGTGCGATCATAAAATATCCACAAACCAGTACTTTTTCCATCTTGATTGTTTCCATCAGCTTTTATGTTTCCATTACTATAAAACTCGCGGTATTGGCTTTTGCCATTTTCAAAAAACTCCTCAGCCTTAATTGATCCATCTTCAAAAAAATAAGTCCATTCACCCGCTTTCTTGTCCTCTATGAATTGTCCTTTACTCTTCATTTGGCCATTTTCGTAGTAAAAAACCCATTCCCTTTCTTTCTGATCGCCTTTTAAATAGCCTTCTTTTTGGAGATTTCCGTTTTCGTAATAATATTTCCAAAGGCCATAATTGGTATTGTTACGCATCTCACCACGCATTTTTAGTTCACCACTTTCATAGTAGTAGGACCAAACTCCAATGGCGCGGTGGTTACGGTATTGACCTTTGATCTGAGGATTACCGTTTAAGTAAAAAGACTCATAATCTCCATTAAGCCGCTTATCAGTTTTCGAAATAAGAAAATATCGTTCCTTCAAGTGCAGCTCTTTTTCATCATAGTAGGTCTTTACCTCTAAGGATTGGCTAAAGGCATTATTCAAAAGAAGCATTCCTATAATTGGAAAGAAAATTATTTTAAAATGATGAATCACGGACGATAAATTAAACTAGCAAGTTTTTGATAAAATTAGTCAATAGAACTGCAAAGTCGAAAACAAGAGTGATTTTTCGTGTTACTTTATAAAATACCTGAATACTTAAATGAATGTTATTTCTGTATCTTCAAGTGCTGTTACATTAATACTGATAAAAAAACTAACTCCTTCATCTCTATTATTTTCAAAACGTATATTACCGTTTAATTTTTCCACAATCAGTTTTACCAAGTACAAGCCTAAACCATTTCCGCGACTTTCTAGGTCACCTTTATAGTACATGTCAAATATTTTAGCAGCAATACTTTCGTGAATGCCCTTGCCGTTATCGGAGACCGTCAAATGCATTAAGTCCTGATGCTGTATCAAGCTTATGAAAAGCTTGGTCTTTCTCGATTTAATCTTAAAATGAACGCTATTTTCAATTAAGTTTCTGACCACGATCCCTATCAAGTTACATTTCTTTGATTTGATAGGATCAGAAATTTTAAGTTTAAGCTCAATAGAATTAATTATTTCTGCTCCATTGGATAAACGAATTTTATTCACTTCCTCTTCTATAACAGTCTTTAAATCAACGGGTTCCAGCTTGTCTTCCGCATTGATTATACTGATAGCATTCAGCTTTTGAACCATGCGATCAAGTCCCATAGTCGTAGTCTTAAATTTTTCTATCAGCATCTTTCCTAATGGGTCCGTTACTTCCATCTCCCCAACTTTACAAAGGCCTAAGAAAGTCGTAAGTGGGCCTCTAAAATCATGTGCAGCTCGATAGAAGAAACGATCCAAATCTGATAAGGCTTGTTCAAGTTTTTTGGTTCTATCCTGAATGGTTTTTTCTAACCCTTCATTAAGTTCTTCAATTCTTTCGTTGGCAGCTTTTAGCTCTTCTGTTTGCTGAGCCATCTCCTCAGCATTTTCTTTTAGTTCTGCATGCAGGATTGACATCTTCATAAATGCCCTTTTTCTTGCAGCCATTACCCTCCACACAAAAGGAATAAGAACGATCAGTAAAATAACAATGAAGGAGATAAACCCAATGAGTAACTGCTGGGACTGAATCTTTTCTTCGGTTAACAGCAACTGCTGGTTGTAGTTTTGAGCTTTTAGATCCATCAGCTCCAACTCCTTTACTGATTTTTGAAGTTGATAAGAAGCATCTAAGTCGGTTAACTTTTTAAGGTTGCTTTCTGAATAAATTGATTCATAGGCCGCTAAGTATTTCTTTTTATAGCTTAGTGCTACACCTAACTGTCCTATTTGTTCATAGTTATATGATTTCTCTTCGTAGACGTCCTTAAGATATTTGATTAGATTAAACTCTTTGAAAATAGATTCGGATTGATTAAGTAATTCTAGAGATTTATAAGGGTCGCCTTTTTTGCGATACAGCTTTGCTAATTTTTGTTCTGAAAGTGCTTTGTCTAATCGATTAGTATGGGCTAAATTTTTTGCAATTAATTTATTTTGAATGACGATGGCGGTATCCAATTCCCCTAAGCTTTCAAAAACCAAGGCTTGATTAAATAGCAAATCCTCAATTTTTTTTCCAGCTTGTATAGATGAATACAGCTCTATTCCTTTTCTAAAGAAATTACCTGCAGTTTTGGGTCTGTTTTCATTAAGCTCAAACACTCCCCGGTAGTTGTAAAATCTTGCTTTCAAATTAGGTCCGAACTGATAACTTGAAAGTAACAGGTTGGCTCGATCAAAATAATCTAATGCTTTATTATTCATTCGCTGACTCGAATAAATCCATGCTAGATCTAATAAAATTTCTAGTTGATGCCTATAATAATTTTTCTGTTCATAATAGTTTAGGCATTCAAGTAGTAGTTCTACTCCTTCTTCTATGAGAGTGTAATTAAATTTCACCTCCGCAAGTAATGATATTAATTCATATTTAAGCCGGTAGTCTTTAATTTGCTCTGCTAATATTAGCGATGAAGTTACTTTTTCTTCTGCCTCTTGTAGGTAACCAAACCTAGTTAGCCAGAAGCCTTCACTGATGGTAAGAATAGCTTGCTCTCGAGAATTTCTGGAATTGATTTTTTCTTGTGCCTTTTCAAAGGTTAAAGTGGAAGAGTCATAACTATTGATCAACGAATAATAGTTCCCTTTGGCAAGCAGATAAGTGAAGCTATTGGTATCCGCACCCTTCTTATTTGCGTACTGCCTTAATAAATCCCCCGCAAGCTTCTGATTATTGAATTCTACAAAGGCTAGTCCAAACTGAAGAATATTAGATGGGAGTAAACTGTCTAAATTTAAATCTTCATAATATCGTATGAGTCGATCATATTGTTGTGTGTTTTTTAACCATCTAATCTTCAAGTTGTGAACTTCTGGGAAGTTATTTGTTGGGTATAAGCTAACAATTTTTTCAATTTGTTCTTTTGCTTGATCATTTTGAAATGCATCCAGTTGTATGTGGGTCAACTGAATCAAAAAATCTAAAGGGTATTGGTTCGCTTTAAAAGTAGGGTGGTTAACTAAGGTTTCAACATAATGTATAGCCTCTTGAAAGTTGTTTTCTTTAAGACTATCTAAGTGGTTAGTTAATACATCAGTACTAGTTGCTAGTTCGCTAATATTAATTTCCTTGCTGTCATTATCATTTTTGCAGGATAGAAAACAAAAGAAAATCAACAAATACCAACCAAATACTGGCTTCATATAATGGATACTTAATAATAACAGACATTATTCATTAAATATAAAGAGAATGTCACTCAACTACTAGAGATTTGGTAATAAATAACTAAGATTTACAGTATTTATTAGTATGCATAACTAATATTTTCGGCCTTTCATCGTAGGCATACGACAAAATAAGTCGCCAATAAAAGCCGACTATGTATTGATAATCAGGATACTACCTAACTTGCTTATTAGTTGGTATTTTTTAATCGTTGTGACAAATAAACTAGTATTACACTTTATTGGTGAATTTATTTTTTTACAATGTCGGCCAACATTGGGCGGTTCGGCTAGAAAATATACCTTTGCACTTCTTTTAAACATTTCCCTTATCAATGTTAAGATTTCTTAAGACTTACCCTTATTTACTTTCATTTGGTTTGTTGTTTACTTTCTTTAGCTCATACGGGCAAACCTTCCTACTTGCACTTTATGTTCCTTCTATTCAAGCCGCTTTTGATCTTAGTAATTCAGCCTTTGGCTCGATATATGGTATCGCCACCGCATTTAGTGCGGTAGTGCTCATTTATGCTGGGAAAAAGATTGATGATATCCCCCTCAAGCATTACATGCTCTTTGTTCTTATCGGTTTAAGTGGCTTTCTATTTCTTGCTTCCGTGGTCAATTCTATTTATTTATTGGTGTTTGTGTTCTTTGGGTTAAGATTTTTTGGACAAGGCCTCATGACTCACACTTCAATCACCAGCATGATCAAATATTTCGACCAAGATAGAGGTAAGGCATTGAGTATTGCGGCCTTAGGGCATCCGCTAGGATAGGCTTTTTTCCCACTTCTTATCACTGCCTTGATCGGCACCATTGGATGGCAGTATTCTTTTGTGTTTTCTGCCATTTCTGTGCTCATGATTGTCCTGCCATTAGCTTTTCTATTCCTATCAAAAACTAGGCATTATGTACGTAAAGTAGAAGATCAATTAGCTGAATCTGAAGAGAAAAAAGTATCGCAATGGCAAATTTTAAAAGATCGTAGGTTTTATATTATCGCACCTAATATTTTCACCATCAGTTTTTTGATCACCACCCTCTTTTTCTATCATCTCCCCATTGCAGATTTTAAAGGGTGGTCTTCCAGTTGGATGGCTGGCTCTTTGATGGTATTTGCACTTTCTGGCTCCATTTCGGGTTTAATTGCAGGGCCCTTGGTGGATAAGCATTCTGCCAAGCGAATGTTTCCATTTTACTTTATTCCTTTTTTAGTAGGGATGATCATTCTTTATTACTGGCAAAGCAAGTGGGCAGCTCCTTCCTATTTATTGTTTGCTGGGATGAGTGTAGGATTTGGCAATACGATCAAAAATGCCATTCAAGCAGAATTTTTTGGCACTGCAAGTATCGGTGCTGTTAGAAGTCTTTTTACTCCCATTATGGTGGTAAGTACGGCCGCAGGTCCAACCATTTTTGGATTTATACTTGATGCTGGTTATACTTTCGAAACCCTCTTCCTGAGTGGAATTGTGCTAATTTTACTTATTATTTTTCAATCTTTCAGGGCTTGGCAATATTAACTAGGTCGTGGACTACTACAACTAATCAAGCGCAAATGAATAGCTTTTGCAATCATATCGCCAGTAGTACGTGCCTTAAGTTTTTTTAAGATATTTTTTCTGTGGCTATTGATAGTATGTACGCTTAGGCTTAATTGATCTGCAATCTCTATGGTCGATAAGCCATGCGATATCAATTGTATCACCGATTGCTCTCTGCCGCTTAGAGCTTCCTCTTGCTCCTCTATGATCGGGTTTGAAAAATAGGAACGACTGGCTAAAAACGAAGTAATTCCTTCGCGAATCTGATCGTAATTCTCACATTTATTGATATAACTGCAAAGCCCCGATGCCTTTAATTGTTCCAATTCATGACCTCTCAAATCTCGACATAGCACAGCACTTCTACAAGGAAGGCTGGCTATCAGCTCGCAGAGTCGACCTATGGACACATCCAAATAGTCGGGGTCAATGATCAAGTAATCGTGATCCTGTATGATTACTGTCTTATTTCTCAATTGAGAAGGTGTAAGTAATTGGATGGATACCTCATTACCAGCTACCTGACTGACAAGGTAAGGGTAGACCCCTTCTTTGTCGGCTATATGTACTTGTTGTTTCATTTGTTTACTTCGTCAAATAAGTGCTATCAATGGCGTTTTTTATTTAAGTGGAATGAGATTGCAAGTAGCGTATGGCACCTGAATTTTTTGTTTTTTCAAGTGGATAGCTTTTTGATATGATACATCATTGATTGCACGTTGAGGTTTTAAAATTAGGCGCGAATTGCCTATTAAAAAACTATTAAGCCTTCTCATTTAAGTATGCATCATGAAAGCTATTCTAAATCATCCCATTAATTTCTAATAGGTCTGGTAATGCCAGTAGTCAAGCCTAAAAAGACAAAAAAGAGGAAGTCATGTAAAAATGACCTCCCTGTGCTTCGTGATTTAGTCCTCAATTGAAATACCATACACTTCAGATAATAGCTCTCTCCATCCTCCACGCTCAGGAATTCCAGGCTTTCGTAGTCCAAAAAACTGTGCTCCGAGCTCATCCTCACGGTCAAAAATCTCGATAGAAGTCACCACACCATCTTCAGTGGGTTTTTTCACCAACCAAGCCGAGGCGATAGATGATAGATTTAAGTGCATATTGAATTGAGGGTCCAATACATTGAGCCACGGCCCCATCATTTTTATATTTTTCACCTTGCCTTGATGAATCTGAATGTTTCCCTTATTTCCTGCAAACACCATGATAGGCAAGGCTCTCTGAGAAGCCAGCGTCAGTACCTGCTCTAGTTTTTCTAATGAGATGCGGATTGACATGCCTTCGGGTGCAATCTCCAAAGCTTGTTTTCTTGTGAGTCCAAATTTTCTTACCAAGCCAAAAAAATCGTGAGTATCTTTCATCTGAAGCCATCCTTCTTGAAAAGCAACTGTTTCTGGGTTGGAATGAGGATGAGGCTTTTCATAATCGCTTACCACAGGCAAGGTCTCTTGGTCTTTATCTTTTAGGGTCTCTATGATCTCATTGAATATCTTCTCTTGCTCATCTTTTTGCAGATATACCTTCATTACTGCAGTACCTGCCTGATCGAATATCTGAAAACTCAATAATCGTTTACCATTGATGCCGGTATGCTTAACTGCAAATAGATGCTTCCATCCACTAAAGAAAACCCGAAGTTCAATGGGTCCAATTACGGTGGCCATAGAGCGATCGCCCTCACCCATTATTTCTATTTGTTGAAAGCTGCCTTTATGTTCCAATACACAGCTTTCACTTCGTGTGAGGCACATTACCTTCCCCAGTTTTTTAAAGGCTAGCAACAGATCATGTCGCTTTTCTGATGCTAGCCTTACTACTGTATCACCCAATTCACTTGCGATAAGTTCAGCTTCACTTATGGCCAATGCCTGTGCTGCATCTCTAATCCTTCCTTTAGGGTTTTTAGATTTCCACTCCGAATAGGAAGCTTTTAGTTCTTTGGGGCTTTGTTTGGGAGCGATTGTATTTTCCATGCTTCTATAATTTATGTGTTTCTCGAATCTATTGTTTTGTTAAGCTTCCGTTGGATTATTTTTATTAATAGCCCAAGGTTGGCTCATTGTATTTAAAGGTTTTGTACTCCCATGCCGATGTCCATTGGCTTTTACTTTTTCATGATGGTAGGGGCAAGGTTCAGCCAAAATGTAAGGACAACCCACTGTAGGGTGTGTCCATACTGATACAGGCTGTCCATAGGTTTTTTCTATAATTGAGCTGCACATCATCTGTTGTTTTCTCCCCTGAGCTACTGTTTCACCATTTTTGAGAAAAAGGATATGATCAGCATACTGGGCGGCAAGGTTGAGGTCGTGTATGATTGCTATGACCGTCAAGCCATTCATTACTCGAGAGCTGAGAAGCTGTAGCATACGATGCTGCTGAGCAATATCAAGAGCAGAGGTAGGTTCATCGAGTAGTAGGAGAGGATCACCCTTGCTAAAACTAACTTGTAATAGTACCCGCGCAAGATGAGCGCGCTGCTGCTCACCACCGGAAAGACTTTCGAAACTGCGATCTTGCAACTCTTCCAAACCACACTCGACAATAATCTCTGCGATTTTGTCTGATGCCGCTTCCTCAGGAATGCCGTGAGGCATTAGTCCTAATGTGATCAAATCACGAACCTTAAAGCTAAAGTTCACATTATTATGTTGGGTCAATACAGCACGCATCTGAGCCATCTCCAGACTTGGTAGTTCTGTTAGCCACCGATTTTTTAGCATGATTTTTCCTTGCGTGGGATGTAGGTCGCCACTAAGTGCACGAATCAAGGTAGACTTTCCCGCTCCGTTGCAACCTGCAATCGTCCAAAATTCACCCTCCTTGATGCTCAGGTCTATTCCTCTGAGCAATGTTTTTCCACCTATTTTGATACTTACCTCTTGTGCTTCTAATATCATACCTCTTAACTCCTAAGTTGAGTTTACAAACTAACTTCTTGAACTTATCAATCGCTTTCATTGAACATTTGCTAATGCTTACAATATTTCCAGCATTTGTCATTTGTTCCTCATTTCCTCATCATACGCTTATCCTTCAAACGACTAGGATTCTTGATCGCTTCCTTGAAATCCATTATAAGTCTCATTTTATTCTTTTACCCGCTACTGTCCTCATCCCTCGCAAAAAAAGAACTATAAGAAGGCTTTCGACTTCATTCTTTTAATTAAGTAGATGAAGAATGGCGCTCCTAGCATGGCCGTAACGATACCTACAGGAAGTTCGCCAGGTTGCACAGCAGTGCGCGAATAAGTATCAGCAAGCAGTAATAAGCTACTTCCTAATAAGGCACTGAATAAAATCAAATAGCGGTGTGACGGACCAAACACCAGCCTTACCAAATGCGGTACTACCAAGCCAATGAAACCAATCGCGCCTGCAATGGCAACGGCCGACCCTACAGCCAATGCCACGAAGAAGATACTTCGTTTTCTCACTTTTTCTACGTCTACCCCTAGGTGAAAGGCTTGGCGGTCGCCCATAGCAAGAGCATCATAGGCGCGATGCTGCCGATAAAGATAGCCCGCCGAGATCAGGATGAGGGGTGTGATGAGGGTTAGTGCACCCCATGAGGCACCGCTCAAGTCGCCTAGATTCCAAAAGGTAAAACTGCGCAGAGCGGTATCGTCAGCATGAAATACTACCAAACCGATGAGAGCTCCACAGGCCGCATTGACCGCCACTCCCGCTAAAATGAAGAGTGCAATGCTCTGGCCTTTACCAAGTTTATAAATGAGCCAGGTAGCCAGTAATCCCCCGAGAAATGCCGCCACAGGCAGGATGTAATAATTGATAAAATGATCATTGAAGAGGCTCATTTCCTGCAGAAAAACCAATGCTACCGCTGCAAAAAGAGCCGCACCCGCACTTACACCCACCAAGCCAGGTTCTACTAATGGATTTCTGAAGATGGCCTGCATGCCAGCACCAGAGCAAGCGAGAGCTGTGCCAACCAATAGTGCTAGTGCTATACGAGGAAGGCGGATGTTGAGCCAAGCACGCTCTCTTGCAGTAAGCTCCTCGCTATGCCATCCTATGCTTTTGCTCATTGCCAAGCCCATCTCTTCAAAGCTCACTTGCAATACGCCCATCTGTGAGGCGAGTATGACCAAAAAGAGTAATAGTCCACCGAATATCCCTGCCTTATAGCCTATTGAGAGATCTTTAATCAAATGAGTTTTTTGTTGATTGGCGACTTTCATTGCAATGGTGCTAATAGTCTACAGTTGTGCTTGTATTTCTTTAATTGCCTCGGGTAAGCGAGGTCCAAAGCCGATCATCTTAAGTCCGTCTAAAGCTACTACTCGGGCATCTCTGCCAGCCTGTGTTTCTTTGAGACCAGGAATAGCTGCTAAGCCATCTTTACCGCCGAGTGACTCCAACCCAGACTCGAAAAAGAGTAGTGCATAGGGATCAGCCTCAACGAGGGCCTCAGGTGTTAGGGGACGAAACCCTTCGAATGCAGTGACTGCATTTTTATATCCTAGCATTTGAATTAAGGCATTGGCAGGGGTGTCTTGTCCCGCTACCTGCATGGCGCCCTGACCTCTAGCATAAACAAACAAAAGCTTTTTGTCGGTCTGTTGAACTACCTCAGGCATGGAAGCTTCAAAAGTTTGCACTAGAGAGTCTGATCTAAGGGATGCATCTAGGTGCAGGCCTAAATCTCTGAAAAGTTTGATTGAGCCATCTTTGCTAAACTCTTGCCTGTAAATTTCATGTCGGATGCCACTTTCGCGCAGTTGGCGAATTAGGTTTTCTGAAACAGCACTCTCTAAGGCTAATACGATATCAGGATTCAAATCAATGATGCTTTCGATTGCGATGGCATTGCCAAAACCTAAGTTGGGCAGTTCTTTTACCTCCTGAGGAAAGGTAGAGGTTCTATCTACCCCCACAATTTCATTTTGAAACCCCAGAGCGCTTACAGTTTCGGTGATCACTCCGCCAAGCGTTATGATGCGCTTATTCAGATAAGTAGGCTCAGCACTTTCTGTCTGGGTTTCTCTAGTTTGAGTACAAGAAAATAAGGATAAATATAAAATTGATGTAATTAATAGTAGGCAATTCCGTTTCATGGGGAGTTATTGTTTTATTTGGTTACAAAGATCAATTTTATTTAGAATAAGTCCAAATAAATATAGTGAAATTCACTAGAAGTAGTGAAAGGAAGGATTTTTTAATATTTAACTGGTTTTTGTATTACAAAAAAGCTTTTTGTTTATCCGCGTAATTACATAAATTTATATGCACTGAAAAGACATAACTTGTTACCCTCTTTTAGGGCTAAATCATGCTTTCTATTTCTCGCAGAGCTTCACCCTGAGCTGTGTGCTGTATAGCGACCTCGGGGCTTTTAAACCATAATACTTCCTCTGAAATTTAAGGTGCGACCAGCCGGATAAGCATACTTTGATCTACTTTTAACGATAGATTATCAGCATACCATCATAATAAGTGTTGATGTACAAAATGCAGCCCAAACGAAAAGACCGTGGGGCTGCATATTCAAAAACATCGATTAACACTCCTAATCTAATAATAAATAGCTAATTTGTGGTCTACCTCTTTCTCCATTAGTAGTGAGCGATTCGAAGCGTAACTTGTAGTGATTACCATCTGCATTGCGTACAATGTAAAAGCGATCTTCTCTTACGGTTGGTCCCTGACCTGGGCCACCACCTGCTCTCCAGCTACTTCCGATGGCTTGTTGATTACTCGATTCGAAGCTTAGACTCGCAATATCTGAAGCCCCAAACTCTTCAAAGCTGATATCATCAGTCATGACTGTTGCGATACCCACACCGCCATGGATGTTGTGATTGACAATGTCTTGGAAGAAGTAGGGTAGTTGAGCCCCTTGAAATGGAATGATGTTGCTGTAAGCGGTCCACACAAAATCCCAGCGCTCATCACGAGGGGCAATTTCTTGGATGCCATTTTCGAAGCTAAAGTACACTTTAGAGTGGCTATTGCTCTTGCTAATATTCACCTCTTCAAATGAATCGTCGTTGATGTCAGCATGCTGTAAAGTGTAGCCATTGCCGTTTTGCAGCACTCTGATTTTCTTCCATCCACGGCTTGTTTGTGGCACTGATGGATCACCTGATGGATTGGTCATGCTCAGGTTGATTATGTACACTTGGTTATCCGCATCATTACTACTAATTTCATTGATGGCCGTACCACTCAATGAGCCGTCGGGATTATCAATCCAAGCAGCGGCGGCTGGACTTGATGCGGGCCCAACAATCATTTCATTCCGGAAATTAACGGTATCTGCAGCGCTCACAGCATCTAAGTCGTTTTTATCGAGCCTTCTCGCCATGATAGGCATCGCTCCATTGACAAAAACTCGGTTTTCACTGCCAGAGAAAAACTCCAAATCCCAGCTTTGTCGCTCAAAAGCAAATTGTTGATTAGAAGCGAGGTGTACAAATACCGCATTGGGAAATTGGCTTCCTCCACCTTCGATGGTGAACTCTCCGCCATCAGATATGATTTGTCCAAAGCTCAGTTCTAATAATGTGGTAGCGCCCATGTTCAATGGTTCGCTCAGTTCTTCGAGGGTAAAAGTGAGTTTCTCATCCCCCTCAAAAAGTGCACCTTCCACCAATGTGATGTTAAAGCTTGCCGATGTCGCACCCTCCTCTACGGTTAGGCTTATTATACCGTCTTCAGCTTCAGGACTCAGTCGGTAATGTTCTCCTTCAGTCACCCCTTCTTCCACCTTCGCAATGCGAATCATACCTGATCGCTCAGCAGCACGATTTAGGTTAATTCTTATATCCCTACTTTGAGCCCCATCAAGGCCTAAACTTGCTGATTCAAATGCCACCAAATTGGGTTGCATCTGTAATTCATCATCATCTCCACAGCCTGTGAAGCATAGCATAGCTATTGCAGCCATTGATAAAAAGGTAATCTTCAAACGGTTCATATTATTTTTATTTAGATTTAATATAGATAGTTGTTGTAAAAAAAGAGAAATCTTTTTCTCGTATTTTCATTTTTCGTGTTCTCGTATTTTCATTTTTCGTGGGATGAGGAAACGATTAAGCTGTCTAGTTTAAGCGAAACTGTAAACCCATAAAATATGACCTGCCGTATCCTATTGGTCGCGGACCACCTACACTGTGAGCTCCCGATGCTGCTGAAGTATTTTCAACATTCACCACATCTAAGATATTGCGCACACCCATTTGTAGGTGTAGATATTTACCCATTCGCTGATTGACCGTGAGGTCAAGCCAGTGAAAATCGTCGATGGTGGCCAATTCAATAGACTCTTGACCTGTTTCGTTGACATTGAACTCATAAAAAGGTAGCACTCCCGTGTATTTATAAAAGAGATCGAAAGAGGTATTGGTCTTATCGATTTGATAGCTGAGTGTTGCATTTACTTCGGGTGTCCAAGTCATGTCTTCAAGTACAATTTGATGTTCTTCATTACCTACTAAGCGATTAAATCGACCAATGTAAGAAGCGCCAAGTTGTGCGGTCCAGTTGTTGCTGCTGAGGGTATTGTTGAAGTTGATTCCCTGCGTACGGAACTCATCTATATTGAGATAGGTGATGATGCCAGCATCGGCAGCGGACTGTCCCATGCCAATCATATTGTCGATGCGGTTATGAAAAAGACTGATGTTGCTTTCAAAATTACTTTGAGGCCTCTCGATCCAGTGTCTTGATAATTGAGCGTTAAAGCTTCGGCTTGTTTCAGATTCTAAGTCAGGGTTTCCTGCGATACTATGGGAGGCATCGAAGAAGTTGAAGTATAGCTCTCGAATGCTTGGTGCTCGAAATCCTGCCGCATAAGAAGCCTTGAGGCTTGTTTTATCCCCGATATTCCAGCGTGTATTGACCGAAGGAACCAGCGGTGGCGCATCAAAGGCGCTATTGTACATAGTTCTAGCACCGGGCATAATTGAAATGGAAGGAATTGGGCGAAACTCAGCTGTCACAAAGGCGGCATAGTCTTGAATGCTCTGTCTTCCCGCCATTAGGCGGCCGCCTTCACCAACCTCACTATTTAAGTCCACGCCTGTTTGAAATTTTAAGTATTGATTAGGGCGATAATTAGCCACCGAACGAATATTATAACCAGAAAAAAGGTTTTGATCTTGATTGGCATTGGCTGCTAAAAATCTTAAACCAGTATCGCGCTGAGTTACAATAGTACGAGTCGTTCGGCTAAAGTCAGTATAAGCAAAGCTGCTGTTGAGCGACCATTTTGAATTGAAGCGCTGCTCCCATTGCAACTGATGCACGGCTCGTCTTGTCAAATACTCTTGATCTAGCGCCTCTCTGCCGCTGAAGTTTTGCAGATTATTGACCCAGTCGTCCATAAGGTCGAAGCGATAATAGATATGAGCATTGCCTTTTCTCCATCCTGCGGTAGTGCTTCCCATCCATTGTATTTTGGGGTGCCACTCACGATCCCTACCCGTAGCCTCACCTTGAAAGCCACCAAAATAATTGCGAGCCACATCCCCTCTAAAATAAAAATCTCCTGCCTGAAACCCCAAATCTACCGCATATTGGTGGATGCCTTCACCGCCACCAAATTCAGGGCCTACAGACTCGAAGTGAGAGCGAGCACCTATCTTAAAAGGGGTTTCACTATCTTTTTTAGTGATAATATTGATTACACCAGCAATGGCGTCCGCACCAAAGATGACCGACATCGGACCTTCCACGATTTCAATGCGGTCAATGGTGTTGACATTGAAGTGGTTCAGATTAACAGCATTGGATGTACCTTGCCTGCCAATAACAGGAACACCATCAATTAGCACTTTTACATTTTGCCCCGACAAGCCTTGCATGCTGATTCTTGACTCTCCCAAGGCAAGATCTTGGTCAAAGCGAATGTTGAGCTCCATGCGTAGTACATCTTGCAGTTGGGTAGCGCCTTGTTTTTTGATGCGATCCGAGTCGATGGTACGGATTTGATAGACCGACTCTTTTAGTGACTGTGGCTCAAAACTACCCGTTACTACCACCTCCTCAAGGCTTTTTTCCCAGGCTACACTTTTTGCTTGCTCTACCAATGCATCTATTTCTTGCTGTGCCTTAAGCGGGCCGCTGTATAGGCATATCATTCCTACTAAAAAGAATCCGATCAATCTTTGCATCACTAATTTTATTTAGACTTATTATAAACAATGCAAAGATGGGGGTTTCATATAAGGTGTGCAATCGCTATTTTTAGTGAAAATGTGGAGAAAGAAATGGTATAATGGAAAAGAGATGAGGTAATAGGGGAAAATATACCTTGCGCTCTGCTAGATAGCATTGTTGGTTTCGATGCTTATCGGTAAAGCCTTCTCATATGTGATAAGACTCACAAATGAATGTCTTGTAGGTATTTAATTTTGTATATCATTAACTACATAAATAAGATTTTTGATGGACTTTCGCTCCTATCTTTTAGTCTGTTTTCTTTCTTTCAATGCTTGGGGGAGCTTTGCGGCTAATCTTCCTCTTGTCTGGCATGATGGGGACTCAAGCAATTTTTTGAAGGATGGTCACTTTGGACTGCACATTAGAAGCGTAGGCATGCATACTCAAAATAGGGGAGATTTGCTCAATTTCAGTGCAGTGACTACTGGCGCGGGAATGCATTATAAAAGTGCAGAAAATCGTATGTTTCAGATTGGAGCGAGCGGATTCTTTATCTTCCGATTGTATCAAAACAATTTAGAAAGATTTGACCCCATCAGTGGTGCGGGAAGTCGGTATGAAATTACTTTGCTAGATATGAACGATCCTGAGAATGCCGCTGATTTAGATCGTTTGGAGGATCTTTATATTCGATTTCAAAAGCGCCGTGTAGAGCTTATTTTGGGTAGACAAGAAATAGAAACTCCTTTACTCAATAGACAAGATAATAGGATGCGACCTAATATTTTCCAGGGTTTAGTGTGTAACTATCACTTAGATGATGGCTTCATTACCGCTGGACTCATACAAGGCGTGACACCCCGAGGTACTGTAGATTGGTACAGCATTGAGGAAAGCATGGGGGTATATCCCTTCGGTAGGGATGCTGAAGGCAACGCAAGTCAATTTCCCGGAAATACGACTACCCGCGGCATTGCCTATGCAGGTTGGAAGAAGAAAAGTGAAGATTATGATTTCCAAGCATGGAATTACTATGTAGATAATATTTTCAATTTGAGCTTTCTGCAATTTGACTACAGTCATGCTGAATGACGTTTTGGCCTTCAAGGCTTTTACCAGCGGGCTGTAGGTAATGGTGGGAATGAGGATCCAAGCATGGCTTTTATCTTGCCTAATGAGCAGACCTATGCCATGGGGGGCTTGCTTGGTAGGAGATATGGGCAAAACCTATTGAGCTTCAATTTTTTGCATATTGCTGATGAAGGCCGGTTTTTATTTCCAAGAGAGTGGGGGAGAGAGAAGTTCTATGCCAGCCTCAATCGTGAACGATTCGAAGGCAATGGCGGCTTAAATACCATAACGCTCAAATACAATATCAACCAATTCAATACGAAAGGCGGAAAGTTGAGCTTGGGAGCCTCAGTTGTGAGCAATGAAGGAAAGGAAAATTTTCGCCTCAATAAGTATGGGATGTTGGACTACTACCATCTTGCTGCGGTTTATGATTACAATTTTTCAGGCAAGCTCGACGGACTGACTACCCGTCTTATCGCAATAGGGAAAATTGCTATGGATAGGGATGTAGACCTCAGCTTTCTTTCTAATCGTGCGGATATGTCTCATTTCACTTGGGTCTTAGACTATCGGTTTTAATTTACCAGTTCCAAACAATGCCCACTTTATAATTTTTTGATAATAGCTTAGAGACACTTAGGGCTTGCTTAAAAAGTCCCAAGTACAGCAGATTCGAGGCGGCACAAGCTTCGCTTGTTTTAATTGATGAAAAAAATGATAAATTTCAACAAGCTTATTTTAAGCTTTTAATCGTTTTTCAAATAAAAACTACTTACGATTTACGAATCACGATAATGCTTGGGGCTAAGCTACAAAGTGTCGCTCTAAGACTTTATCGTGCAAGCATTTTCACTATTTTTGATTAAAAACCGTGCACTCAAATAAATAAAGTACAGACTTTATGATTTATTTATCAACAATTTAGGTGTTTTTAAGCGTGCTCTACTTAATGGTTCTTTATGTACGATTATATCCATATTTGGGGATTTTTGACCATTTAAAACTGCCTAGGTTTATCAATATAAAATTAGTTATATTGACTTTGATAAATAGAATGTTAACGCAACCCAATAAACCGCAATCGGCTAGGCGGTTGCGGTTATACAATTGTTACAGCCAATTTAAATGAAGAACAAGAAACATATTTTGAGAACTATAATATTATCCCCCTTTATTGTTTTGGGTGTTGCCGTGATTATATTATCAGTCAAATATTCTCCAACCTACGTTTATCGATTGATAACAATGAATGTGGCAGATGTTTATGATTACAGGAACTTTGAAAGTCACAAGATTCGGGGGGCAAAAAGTACCAATAGATTTATTTCTGAACCCAAAGGGAAATATGTTGAGTCGCTATTTGATGATTTGGTAACTAAAACCGGATTTAATAGCTTTGAAAATTGGGCTATTGAGTCTCAAACAACCGCCCTTATTGTTATTCAAAGAGACACAATCATTTATGAAAAATATTTTAATGGTTTCAGCAGAGATTCATATTTTCATTCTCAATCTATGGCAAAGTCATTTATATCATTTTTAATTGGAGCGGCCATTGATGACGACCTAATCAATAGTGTAGATGACCCAATAACCAATTATATCCCTGAACTCCTGGAGCGTGACCCACGCTTTCACAAAATATCAATTAAACATTTACTTGGAATGCGCTCTGGGCTTAAATATAATAAAAGTCTTATACCTTTAACTAATATTCATGCTCCCTGGCATGATGAAGCAGTTGGCTACTACCATCCCAATGTTCGAAAACTACTACTTGAGAAAGTCGAAATTTCATCCGAGCCCGGAAAAGATTTTCAGTATAATAATTACAATACAAGCTATTTAGGATTGATTATTGAAAGAGCGACAAATCTAACTGTTTCCAAATATCTCGATAAAAAATTGTGGTCAAAAATAATGGAATATGATGCCCTTTTCTCTATCGATAGTAAAGAATCCAACTTTGAATATATGCCAAGTCGTTTGATTGCCCGAGCGATTGATTATGCACGTTTTGGTCAGCTTATGCTTAAGGAAGGAAATTGGTACGGTAATCAAATTATATCAAAAGATTGGGTGCTCGAATCTACTCGGGAAAACAAATCAATTCCCAGAGAGATATACCCAAAATGGTTTGGAAGAAGCGATAAGAGAATTTATTATAATTATCAATGGTGGGGTCATGTTAATAAGGACTCTACTTTTCATTTTTATGCAAATGGAAATCTTGGACAGAATATTTATATCATCCCACATCAAGAAACTGTAATTGTTCACTGTGGTAATTCACTTAAATATTATAATAGTGATTTTGATTTGTGGGATGTTGCGTTGTTATTGAATTAAGGAACGAACAAATGAATAGATTAAAATAAAAACTGGCTGTAATCGAGTAGACGGCCGTGAGCCATAAGCCCACGGTGCGCCTCTCACACCACC
>JAFIEW010000156.1 GCA_020832375.1 Cyclobacteriaceae bacterium | reverse complement strand
ACAATCACCACCAAATAGAAAAGTAGTTTTGCAATAGCTGCAAAACCTTTTGCAATACCAGTAAAACCTAAAACTCCGAAAAGTACTGCTAATACCGCAGCGATAATCATATATGATATCATAATAAAAATTGTTTAGTTTGAAGTATTTACGTAAAAAACAATTTCAAGGTTAATACTACAACCTATTGAACTCTTCTAAAACTGAACAGTAAGTAATACAGCAGACTGAGAGAGAGCATTAAAAAAGGAAAACATAAGTCGTTATAGGCTTTCAAAAATTCACAAAAAAAAGCACAACCTTTACGATTGCACTTTTTTACTTATAAAAGTATAATTATTTCAGAATGACCCTTTTCACTTCCTTAGCATCCTCAGAATAAACTTCTACCAAGTAAGTGCCCGACCTTAAATTACTGAGATCAATTTCGCTTTGATTTCCATCAAATGACTTAACTAACTGCCCAGAAATACTTAGTACTTGAATTTTTTGTATACTACCGAAGTCTTTTAAACGAATAATACCTCTTGTAGGATTTGGATAAAGCACTTTTCTATTTTCAGGAACCTCAACAGAGGTAATGATTTCTTCACCCGTCAATAAGAATCTAGCCTCTACAGGAAAGTGATCGGAAGTAGTAGTATTATAGTCAGGTATAGTCCGATAGGGAATTACTACTCTCTCAGCTCCCAAAATATGATCATCAAATAGGTGCTTATTGATCATGATATGATCAATAACACTCTCTCTAGTAACGAACGATCTCATTCCAGCTTTACTCATAGGCATAGATACTCCTAAATAATTTGCTGAATCTGAAATATATTTGATGTAGCTCGACTCACCACTATCGGGTACTGTTGGTGCGCTAACGTCAGCTACGGTACGAAGAATATCGTCGTTGTAGTCACCAATAATCATTATACTCTTATCTGAATAGTATTCTGCGATTGAGTCATAAAGCACTTCCACATCATATCTTCTTAATTGATATCTTGGTAAACTAGCTGACTCACCTCCACCATTAGATCTAGCATGAATATTGATCATCATCAAGTCTCTTTTCACACCGTTTATGGTTGTAGTAATATCCATAGCAAAAGGATATCTTCCACTAGACCAGAACGTACTTCTATTCGGTCCTTCTGGAAAACCAACCATGTCATCTCGGTTAACATTTTCCATTAATACTTTTGTCTGTATCGTATCAACGGTACTTTTTTTCCACATGAAAGCCAACTTTTGTGCGCTTGAAAAATCTCCGGCAGGTCTACTAAATGCAGGAGAGAGGACACCATCATAGTCTTCTAACTCCAATAGCAATAAATTCCACTGAGGTATGGAAGTGATTTCTTGAAAAGCATAAATATCAGCATCTAATTCTTCAATCATTTGCCTTACTCTTCTTCGTTGAGTATCTACATTGGGGGTAGTTGCATTAGCAGGGTCACCAAACCACTCTATGTTCCAAGTAACTACATCGAAAGTTTTATCTTTACCAATAGTCGTATGATTATAGTAACCAAATCGTTTATCCTCTTGATTATCAGACGTTATAGTGATACTACCCGCTTGTGCAAGGATACTTTCATCTTGGTCGGCAACCATCCTTGTCCGAACGGTCAAGTCGCCTGAACTAGGTATATCTGACGGGCTAAGCGTCAAAACTGGGCTAAATTCATTACTACTAATAGAAAGCTCTATACCTGGATCTCCCGAAAGGGTGAGGTTAGAATTCAAGTTAGAAACAGTAAGTCTCATATCTCTAACATCGGAGGCCTCGCTTGGCTCTAAAATTCCAAAATGATAATCTTCAAGAGACCAATTATTTGTTTCTATGATAGGCGCTGGAATGTCTTGGGAAGTGGTTATCTCAAAATTATCAACCATCCACTCAGGGGCACCATTGGTAACAGTTGAAGACTCATAAACAATCGCAAAGCTAATTTGACTTTCACCGATAAATTGACTTAAATCAATATCACCTGTAGACTGCCACTGCCCAGTTTCCATTGGAAATGAGGCTGATAATTCTGTCCATGTATAAGTTTCGTTGGTAGGTGCATTGGCTCTATCATAATCTACTGAAGCAAATACCCTTAGTAAAGGAGTGCCTTCTGCAAAAAAACTTCTCGATTCGAATCTCGCGAGCAAGAAACCATCTTCAACTGAAGAAATATCTACTATCGGGCTAATCAACCAATTTCTATTATCTTGCGGACCATCGGAAAAGCCATTGATAACAGCAGAAGCTGGACTATCCGAACGTCGGTTGTCAGTTGTAATGCTCCAATTTTGCTGGCCTACCTCTTGAAACCTTTGCCAATTGGGAAGAGTGAACAGATCAGGATTGTTGAAGGTTTCACTATATGGCAAACTGAATAAATCGCCTTCCACTAATGCAGTTAGCTGAACACTTGCTGCAAGATCTAAATTAAAACTAATTGACCCAGTAACTACACCGCTTGCTGCGGCCTCTGGAGCCTGATAGCGAACAAATATCTCAGTATCAGTGTCATGCTGAGAAGGATCAATTTCTAATATTTGAGAGAATGTACCCCCCTCTTCTAAAGCAATCTGAAAGCCAGCAGTAGCATTTAAAACCAATGAAGCCTCGCTTTCAAATGATTCAATGACAAAAGACTTTACCCCTGAAAACTGACCTAGGGGGGTCGCATCATCAAAATTGATTGTAGAAGCACTTAAAGAAAGGTCGACGGTCTCTAAAAAGCCTGAAACTCGAATATTGTCAAATCTATTATTACCAGAATCATTAGTGGCACCATCGATAATACAACGAATCATTAATATAGCTTGCCCTGTGTATTTAGCATCCAATTCAAAAGATCTTAACTCCATTGCACTATTAGCTGGAGAAGGAATATCATCAATAAGCTCTACTTCTTCCCATGTAATCCCCTCATCAGTTGAAATTTGCCAATTGTGTGATGAAAAACCGGTCGAAGTTCGTCTGGTCGCATAGGATATTATCAGATCAGAGTAGCCCCTAGAATCTATAAAAAACATAAAATGCTCTCCATTTTCTTTTTCACCCTGAGGAGCAAAACTTCCTCCAGCAGCACTAACTGAAAATCCATCTAAATCTTCAGTAGATCCAGCAAAAGAAGTCACAGGCCGACTTCCTGAATCAGCAAAAGTGAAAGATAGTTCACCAGCCCCTTGATTAGCTGGTATTGGATTACTCCAGGGAGCTGGAGAAGAAGGGCGATCTGCCTGATTAAAATCCCATAGTACAATACTCTGGCGATTTTGAGCCAAAATATCTATTGCTCCAATATAAGTTACAAATAAAATTAGTAAAAATAGAACTACTATCTTATTTCTTGGTAAAACTCGGGTCATATTGATATTAATAATTGTTGAAGAATAACACAAATCTAAGAAAATCAGTCTTATAAAAGAAATTGGATAACAAACCTAAGAGTTAACATTTGGGGTTAGTAAAATTAACATAAACTTAATCTTGAAAATAGCTCCACGTACACTCGGTATGCAGGTAACGCTACATCTAAAAATCGGACAGTCCTGTATTAAAATTATACCAATACATAACAACACATTGAGGAATTATATGAACAAAAACCAGATTCATAAGAGGTGAAAAATAGTAAAACAACACTACTGAGATCTATCTACATTGCACCCCAATATGTAAGTTTTAGTACTACGCCTTGGTTTCGCATAGTAAAATCACCTGCATAATTATCTGTATAGACAATGAAAAGATCAGAAACGGGGGCAAAACGCCACTGAAAGCGAATATTTGAGTTAATATTATCTATTTGATTATTGTATTGAACAACTGCCCTCAAAAAAACTGATTTCGAAAAGCTCCAATCGATACTAGGCCCAATCAAGTGTAAATCGGTTGAAGTGTAGGGCTCGGGAAATTTTAAACGGTTGAAGTCATAAGCAATACCTAAAAAACCAAAGGGTTGCCATCGATAATTTAGATTTTGACTAAAAGAGAAAATATTACCATTAAAATACGATCCGCCGCTCACGGAGGTAGAGAAGCTTAATAACTTTCTTGCATCAGAATTGTAATTCACCCCAGCCACATTATAAAAATAATCACTCCCTTGAGGTAAGCGCTCTCCACCTGTATTAGATGGGTCAAACGAATCAAAAAGATAGATATACTCTGACCTCATAAATACATTTGCATAGGAAAGGTCTTGAAATTCAGCTTGATATCCAACAAACGTAAAACCGTCAAGAAGCTGCTCCATGAGTACATCCAAGTAAAAGTCAACGTCTAGCATTGGACCATGACGATTAATTACTTTTCCACTTTTAGGATACATCCAATAGCGGTATCTCTGCTCCAAACGCCAATGCCCTCTCCTTGGCACAAAACCAACTTCAGGGTTATAGTTTTCACCCACATACTCATGATTCCATTCAAGATACCATTTTTTAGTATCGTATGCCGTATAGGAAGCATGCGCAAACGAATCTCCCAAACCGTCTGACCTGAAATTATTATGAATAAAGTATTTTCCACGCCACCTATTATTTGCGGAAGCAAGATTAAAGTCAAGACCCGCTACCCTATTGAAATTACCAGACTGGAAATTTACACTGCCGTCAGCATCTATATTTACCTGCTTATTGACTAGTATGGCCCCTACATTATTTCTTTTACCAACTCTTCTTTGAACAGCTGCAACAGAATAGTTCTCACCCGTTATTCCAAATTCAGGAACTGCATTGGTTTGTATATTCATGGCACCAATCCTCCAATTTCTATCTAGTCGTCCACTAAGACGAGCACCATAAATAATAGGCGTTTGACGAAACTGCCGCGTGAATGGATCAGTACCTACGCCTATACGCCGAGAGAAGAAAGGACGGATTCTAGAAAACCCAAAAGAGCTAAAAAGATCACTATTCTCGATAAAAAACTGCCTTCTCTCAGGGAAAAATATCTCAAAACGGGAAAGGTTTGTTACTTGTCGGTCTACTTCTACCTGACTAAAGTCTGGATTAAAAGTAAGGTCTAGATTTAATGCACTGCTGACAGCCACTTTAGCATCCCCGCCAAAATTATAGCCTATATCTTGAGAAGTCTCTCCAACAAGATTTCGCTCTGCCTGACCCGTAACATAAGGAATAGCGACTACATTGAAAGGGTCTTTTCCGATGCCCTTTTCAAATACCACTTGACCAGTAAATGCCAAAGTGGTAATACGGTAAGCTCGACTTACTGGTGCCCAAGTGCTCGTTTCATTACGCTTAAGGTCAACCCTAGCAAAATTCATCCTCCAGTTTCTTGAGCCCTCTTCGTATCTCAGTGTCTTCAGCGGAATGGCCATTTCTACCGACCATCCATATTCCGTTTGGGCAACCTCAGCTTTCCAGCGATTGTCCCAAGTTAGATCTAAATTAGCACCATTGGAGATCAGGCCTTCCCTTTTCACCCCTAATGGATTTACACCAAATGCAAAGCCATTTAGTCCATCACCAAATGGATCTATGTAAACTTCAAACATATCTGAACTACCACCAAAATCTCTACGAAGTGAGCTTATGATATATTTATCTTTTTTAAACTCATCATAACATTTAGCGGCTATATATATGAATTGATCATCAAAAGAAACCATCACCTCGGTCTTAGAAAGAGCATAAGACGTATCAGACGGAAAATTTTGATAAAAATTGGATGCTGGATCAACATTTTGCCACCGATCCTCATCTAATTTTCCATCTAAAAAGACTTCTTCAAGAGAATAATTAGCGTTTAAAGGATCCAATAAATGCATCTGAGCATGTAGGCAGTAAGGTAGAAGAAAGAAAAACAAAAAAATACGAAAGTATTTATTTCTCATATGAAAACACGCTTATTCAGTTCAGTTTTAAATATGCTGCAAATGTGAAAAATTAATTTTAACAAATCGAAAAAAATTATAAGAATGGAAAATACAGTATTATTTAAAATGATGGGAAACAACTCTTCTTAAGCGAAATATGGAATATGCTTATCCTCATAACTACATAAATAGATATAAGCATCGAAAAGAAACAGCT
>JAFIEW010000018.1 GCA_020832375.1 Cyclobacteriaceae bacterium | reverse complement strand
ATTTCAATTCCTATCTGGTGCGATTAAAAGACCAGCTATTTATTTTTCTGAATATGCTGATATATAATTTCAATTCCTATCTGGTGCGATTAAAAGATTTTTCTATTTGTTCAACACCCCTATCAAATTCATATTTCAATTCCTATCTGGTGCGATTAAAAGCCCGAAAACTTCACCTAAAAATAAACCTTTTCAGGCTAATTTTAAACATAATCTGACGAAAAAATTATCTCCATATCGTCGATCTCTAATAAGCGATTTTTACCCTTAGATCGACAAGTTCGTAAATAACTGATAATGAGCCATATATATTTCGCAATCGCCCGTTCCATGATAAATGACTATCATTTCAAATCTATCGACAACCTTCGGTCACAAAAAGGTGTCAAGATTATTTTTCTCCTGTCCTATGATTTCCTTTTCTAGCCAACGCTCTTCCCTGCTCTTGAATACGATAATGCTATCTTCCGACTCATCCATTATGCTCTTCGCTTTAGCCGATAGCTCTTTCAACTTCACTTCTGTAATCTCTCCTTCAAAGACCGAATTCTGAATCCAATTCAAATACTGCCTGCATAACTTCAGCATCTTGCCAACCCGCTTCACCCCAATGTCATATACTAAAATCACATACATGAGATCTGTTCTTTTAAAGTTCTAATTTATCCATGAAAAGCGCTTGACTTAGTTCCTCATCCCTCGAAAAAACTACCACCAAATTTTAAAAGGTTTATAAGGCTCTATTTCTAGCAAATGTTTAGCTAATTTATAGCATTCCAAGCGAACTAAGTGCTTATAGCTCACCTGCTTATTGAGCGTGCGGTGCTTGATCGTTTCATTGAGGCGGTCTTCAAAGGCCTTTATAAACACTTTTCTGCCCGATTCCTTCAGTACTACCTTGTTTACATGAAAGTCAAAATCTTTACTTTTTATCTCTCGCTTATTCAACACTCGAAAAATGGTGCGATCTATAAGAATAGGCTTGAATATTTCTGCCAAATCCAGCGCCAATGAAAATCTTCTATAGCCCGGCTCATGCAAAAAGCTGATGGTTGGGTTGAGCTGTGTATGGTAAATCTGATCTAAACACAGCGTATAACACATCATATTGCCAAAGGAAATCAGTGCATTTACTTCATTCATAGGAGGTTGTTTACTCCGACCTTCCATCGCGTGGTCCTTAATAATCACATCAAAGGCCTCGTAGTAGATTTGACGGATATTCCCTTCAATACCCATGAGCATGTCAATGGCAGTACTCGCTTCAATAGCGCTACTAAGTACCTCAATACGATCTATTTGAGTGCTGACTGGTAGTCCTCTATTGGCATAGTACTTCAGATTTTTTAAAATATTGTATGCCGCTCCTTCTACAAAGAGCTGCGCTATTTTTATTCTTTTCGTGGGATGTAGGTAGTGGATGCTTTGCTGGATTTGCATTTTACCTGCTTGTAGATACTCCTTCGGCTGAAAGCTTCCGGTATAATGTTCGTAATAGTCAAAAAAATGAACGGCCACCTGATGTTTTCCAAGAAAATTATAAAGCGCACTATTTGCATCGAGCGAACCAAAACAATACAAATTCTTCACACCTTCCACCGGTAGATACTTCGGCTTTCCCTCTACACCATTTTCATCTACTGGGGTAAACTTCAAGGTGTTGTCTGTTCTGCTAAGGCGACCGGGATTAAACAGATAATAAGATTTTTTCAAAGTTATTTCGTTTATATTTTATTGGCACTTAGCCTTCCTCACTTTCAGTGGCATAACAAAAGTCATGATAACTGCACGATCTACAGATTTTGAGTTTTACCAAGGGAGGACAATTTTTTTGGGCTAATATTTCTTTGATTTCTTTGATCCAATTTTCAATTTTTCGCTCATCATCCTCTTCCCACTCCACCACCTCTCGCTGCCTGAGCCTAGGATATTCTAAAATTGCACTAGCGTCCATAACTCCATTTTTTCTCAAGACATACAGATAGTATTTTACTTGGGCAAAATGTGCATGCTCTACCTTATCTGACTTTTTTACTTCATGCACTATCTTTTTTTTCGCATCATAATAGTCAATCTTAATGCCATCAATTGCCAATTCCGTATACTTCTCCGAGCGATCTTGATAGCTTGTTTCGCCAATGAGCTTACCTTCCGCCACCGCCTGAGAGTTATGCTCCATTTGAATGCCATGGGCAAAAAGCCAAAGTTTTCGCTTGCAAGTATGATAATAGGCGATATGAGTTCCGGTGATGTACATCTCGGTGATTATTCAAATGTTAAAGCTTGTTCTTCTATTTCGATTCGTTCATGAAACCGTAGAAGCTTTTCTTTATTTTCAACGCACTCGTGCAGATGGTCTCGGTTTATTTTAGAAGGCTGTTGGGATGAGTAGCTATGGATAGAACTATACTGCCATTCGAATAAATTTTTACAAAAGCCATGTTTGATAGGGTTTAGATGAATGTAGGCAATAAGCTGCGTGAAGTATTTTTCATTGGTGATAGGCTTACGTTTGAAATTCGGCATGAACAAACTTCCCTTTCTTTCATACAACTTATTGTATGCTTGGGTATATCCATTAAAAAAGTTTGAAAATTGTTGGCTGATGATTTTGGAAAACCCTCCAAGGGTTTCAAACCCTTGGAGGGTGGGCCTTTTAAGCCTGACAAATCTCATTACCTCCTCTTCACCTCGTACTTTTATCATAACATGAAAATGATTAGGCATTAAGCAGTAAGCATAGGTTTCTGCTACAGGATAAATATGCTCGGCGTATTTTTTCAGAAAATATCGATAGTTTCCGTCTGCATGAAATAGATTTTCCTTACCATTTGCATGGTTGTACACATGGTAAACTGTATCGGGAAGTAGGGGAATTTGCCGGGTCATACTAATACTAATTTTCCATCTATAATTTATCAACAACAAGTTGGAGTTTACTTATTTTAAACCCTCCAAGGGTTTCAAACCCTTGGAGGGTTGATGCTTACCAACACCTGACAGGTGTAAGATTCTTTTATTAATCTTTCTTAAATAAAGAAAATGACTTTGAAGAGTTTATATTTTTAAGTGGTAAAACAAGCACTTCTTTTTTTCTCTTTGTAGTTTTAGAAGAAAAATTACTGACATTCTCAAAAAGTGCTTTCTCATCGAAATCATCGTATTCTTGCAAGATGCCAAACAAGTTTTTTTCAGAAGCAAAAGGCTTTACATTGGCTTCGTTTGGGGTAGCAGAATATTCTAAAAACTGAAAAAAACAGCCCCTTTTGCCGAAGTAATTAATTTTATGAAGATACTTCTGAAGGTACTCTTTTTGTTCTGCTTTCTGTGTCTCAAAAATAATTTCCAAAGGTTTGGACAGGTACAAATATTCTCTAAACGCCACTGTTTGCCCAAAACCGCCACCTTCCCGAGCGGGCTTCAATATCTTAACAAACGAGTTAGATACTGAAAAATAACTGTTATCTTCAATGAAGAAGCTAATTTGAGCATCTCTAATGTATGAAAAGTAAAGGCTCTTTTTCCCTTCCAATTGCACCAAATCTCCACCAATGGTAATGGCCTGATTAAGAATGGCCATTTTTATAGCATAGGGCGAAGGCAAAAACAACGCCTTCGCACCTGAATTGGTCGAGTTGCTATCTTTCAAGGAAAATAAAGCAGTAGGCATATATTTTACTGAAAATCGCATAATTAAGATATTTTATAAGGTTCGTACGCCATTAAATTAGTCAGTATTTCCGATAATTGCCCTAGGCCTGCAAACTCCTGAACCGAAATGGCATTTTCTTCAATTTTGTTGATGCTATTCGCTATCTTCTTGATTTCGTTTTGGTAATCTTCATTCAAAGCACTGATGGTTGGAGCAGGGGTTAATTTATTAGATACCGCTACCACTCCTTTAAAATCGGTAATGTGTGGCTTTTGGGTACTGGTCATTGCTCCTTTAGGATTGATAAAAGAACTCAAAAGACTTTGAACCAATGCTTTATATCGGGAAGCCCTAGCGGCATCATCAATAGGATAGGTTCTATCAATATCATTGAACCCAATTCTGTACACATCAATATTACATACAAAAGCATACACACCATGATTGGCAGGACGGTGGAAAATGTTTTGCCCTTCGTTGCTTCCAGCCCCTCTAACTCCCGAAGCATCTGCCACCAATTTTGTGTGCAAATAGCTTTCTGTGTTGGTTTTCCCCGAAATGCCAACCGTCCAGCCAAATTCAACCGTAGATTTTCTTGGGGTATTTGAGCTGTTTTTGTTTTCACCTACTTTGTCTGTAATCAGAATGCCATGTGTATCGCAAACCGTACAAATATCTATCATAGCGGTTACTACATCGCCCGATGTTCCACTCGACTTAGCTACATTGTTTCTCGTGTAACTGGCTATCTCTTCACCTGAAATACGATTTGGGTTGAGCTTTTTCGCATACTTACTCAGTGGCAATCCTTGTTCTTTGGCAAGTTGGGCTAAATGCACCGCATGAATATGCTTGAACATATCTCCAGAAATGGCATTTACGGTATGCGTTTCCCCATTTTTATCTACAATGGTTACTTGACGGGTGATGATTTGATTTCCTTCCCCTCCTTCGTTGTTCAAAGAGTGAAGGTTAAGAATCATTTCTCCGCTAATAGAAAGGGATGCGATTTTTTTATTTTCTGACATAATCTTAGATTTTTTATTTATTAATTTGTACTATTCCTCTATTGAATTATCTTCTAAAGGGGATTCAACTTTAGGTGCATCTTTTTTATTCAAAGCGAAACCATAGGATGATAGCAACGCCCCCACTAAACGGGAAGGATTGTTGTTTAAAAGGGTATAGAACTGAATAAGCTCTTCATCTTTCACGTTTGGTCTAAAAGATTTGCCGCCATTTTTCTCAGCGTTCCTTCCTGTTTCGGCATTGTAAGTACCAATGAATTCGCCAATAAACGTAGCCAAATCTTCTTTTGATTTGGATTTGTTTTGCAGTTGCTGGGCGAGTCCGTACCGAATATCAAATTTTCGGCTCTCCTTTGGGGTATACTGCAAGGTTACTGTGCTTTTACGAATAGCCGAAGCTACTGCCTTAAAGCCTTCGTTTTCGATAATCTCTGTGAGATTGAGTTCTTTTGTATTCATACTGTTATATATTTGGTGTAGCAATGATTCACGAAATGGGATGACATTCTTTTGCCTATTATGCTCGTTTTCTGATAATTTTTTCATTAGATAATTTGCATACCAAAATGAGAAATCAAAAAAACTATCTAGTTTTGAAGAGCTGATAAAATCTCTAAAAAAAGCAAGTCCCCTCACAGTATCTCCTGTTTCTTCTTTTTTTTCCGTCAACTTAATACTTCTTATTATGTGAATTAATTTATTTAATGATTCTACCCACTTGTCAGCTTTTTCTCTGTTAGTTGCCTTAATAAATGTAGGTAATTCGATAAATGCCATATTAATGGGGGCGTGTTTCTTGGGCGGACTTTTTTTCATTGTCATAAACTGACACACATAAAAGCCTTGTATATAATTTGCAGGGGTATAGTCGAAATCAAAAAGATTTTCTTGTTCAATTTCTAAATATTCAATTAGAAGTTTAGAAAACAGTAGAGAAGAATAAATATCTCCTTTGTACGTGCTGTTTGTGTAAAAACCTTTTCTAAATTTTTTTATAATATCTTTTTGCTGAATTAAATCAATATCCTTTGGAATAGAAACATAAACCCTGTAATCTTCCATGGTTTTATTTCCACCGATACTGACCATAGATTCAAATGTTCCCAATATTTTCATGTATTCTCTCAAAAGTTCAGGTTCTCCTGACATCTCCGAGAGTTTAAGTTTCGCATTATTGGCACCTTTTATAGCAGTAGGTGTAGTAAGTTGATTATAAGCACCTTTGTGAGGTTTATGGTTTGTCGATAGTACTTGATAAGTATATTTATTTCCCTCGTGATTTTTTTGTGGAAAAGAGGTATCAATGAATTTTTGATAGTTGCTGACAATGAGTTGATTATCAATAGAGCTATATAAAAATAACAAGCTTTCTATAAATTGCTTAAAATTACTTTTATTATACAGAACTTGTAAATAAGTTCTTGTAAACGCTCCCCCTTGAGTTGTTCCTCCAAAATGAGGTTTACCCAAAAATTCAATAGCGAAATGACTAAACAATTCATAAATACTGAAGTGTTCATGAGGTGCTTGTGAGTTTTCAGATTTATCTTCCTGATTAAAGTTTTTCACCACTTCCCACTCTTTACTTATATCAAATACAGGAATCTTTAATTCCTTATTATTTTGTGGATCTACTGGTTTAGCTGTTCCATTTTTTGACTCTTTAAATAAATAATCAAAACCAATTTTAGGGTCTTTACAGAAAACATCAATTTTAGTTTGAAAAGAGCTTTTTTCGAAATCTTCTATTAGTACTTCATAACAGCTTTTATTATCGATGATTTTGATGTTTTGGCTTAAGCCTTCATCATTGTTCAAAATCATGTGTAATAATCTCGCAAAGCCATAGCTTTCTAAAGCCTCTTGATAAAAACCTGATGTTTTGGCTATATAATATTTGTCTTGATACATATAATTAATCTTTTAGGTGTTCAGGTAAATATTTATTTTTATTTACAGTAGCTTTTTGGTCACAAATTCTTAATATTCTTACATAAAAGAAATAGACTATCATTGGTGTCGTGTTAGCTTCATTTGCTAAATACTTTTTTAAATCTTTCTCCATATAATATTTTTGTAACCTTTCAGCTTTTAGGTATGAAAAAACTCCGATTTCTTTTTCGTACAATTCTATAAATGCCTGAAAATTCACATCTGAAATTTTATAGGCATTGACCTTTGAAGTTAAAGGTGAGTGATGTCGCATAATGGCAGTAGCCAAAGGGGATAAAATTTTTAAAAAGTCATTTTTTGCTTCAAATTCTTTCCCTAATAAAGATAAAGCCATGAAAGCGCCTACTCCGGCGTGTCGGCCTCTATTTTTTAGGTTAGATTTTTTTTCTAATGCTATGTCTTCGGGTTTATTTTTGTCAAAATCAGTATGCCCTAATACTTCTTTGAAGTTCTTAGGGTCGATTCCTTCTTTTAGTGCCTGATAGGTCTGCATCGGCTTTTGCCATTTGTTATTGAGCTTTCCGTAATCGTGCAAAACAATCATTAGTTTTATCAAGCGGATGAAATCCTTTTTTTGTAATTCTTCATTAGCGATAAACTTGGCTATTTCGACAAATGTAAAATCTAATTTATCTTGATTTTCTCCTAAAAACTCTTTTTCAAAAGCTCCTATCAAAGCCTTGTTATGTTGGTAAAAAGTATCTTTTTTCAATGGTTTAAATTCACCTTCTTTTTCCTTCCATTCCCTTTCAGGCGAGAGCTTGTTGAACGTTTCTCGATACTGCCAGTTGAAACCAAAATCTGGCGAATAGCCGAAAAATCTTGCGTTTAAATACACCTGAGTAGGTATATTTTTAAATTCATCTACCGGAATAGTTTTTAGTTCCCACTTTTCATCTTCGTCATTTTCAAGAAAAATATTGTCTGCCTCCGCTAATTTTTTCACTAACCAATCCTCTTCACTATCAAAAAGGTTTTCTTTGGCAATTTTATTTAACCAACCTACTAAGGAAAACTTATACATCCCCAGAGACTGATAGCGATAAGGGAACTTGGCAACCTCGTCAAGTTGACCGTCATTAATAATAGTAATTTCTACACTTTGAATATCTCTGACGGTTGCCCTGTAATTATTTTTTTGGCAGTCTGCCCAGCTAATTTGAATCTTGTCTCGATTGAAATCGCATACTTTAAGCTGTTCGATTAGCTTTAGTTCTTTTTCCTTTAATACTTCTTCAATTAATTTTTGAGGAATATCACCGTCAAGTGTTGTGTATTGTTGAAGTGCTTTTAGTGTGTTTTGACAGAGCTCTTTTTCGTATGGTAAAAATCTATTGTTCAGCTTTCGTATTTCGGCTTTATCTTCTGCACTTTCAGGTTCAAGCTGAATTTTCTCTTTTTCTTCTATCTCCAAAATATCGTAAACAAATATTTCTCCAATTTCATCTTTAAACCTTGCACAACGCCCAGCCCTTTGCAAAAAAGAATTTACGGGTGAAACCTCGGTGTGCATCACGTCACAAGAAATATCCATTCCCGCTTCAATTACTTGTGTTGCGATTAAAATTGCGCCTTCGGATTTATTGGCATCTTTACCAAAAAGCTGTTTTAATCTTCCTTCTTTTGCTTTTCGGTCTTCGTCAAAAAAGCGAGAATGTAAGCAAATGATATTTTCGAGGCGCAAACCGGTCAAGTTTTTAATACCTGATAGGTTTAAACCGTTTAGTTCTTGATATATCTTTTGGGCGGTTTCTACTCGGTTACAAATTACAATTGTCTTGTTATTGTGCTTATTTGCAATTTTCTTTGCAGAAATGGTTTGGTTTAAAATACGGATAGTCTTTTTATTTTTTTCAGGTAGTAAAGAAGAAACTTGCTTTCTATCATCAGGAAATTCATCAAGCGTAATAATTTCATAATTAGGCAAGTTCGCTTTGAGTGCCTCCATATATTCTCCACTTAACGTAGCAGTCATAATACAGCACCTACACAAATTCCCCAACATTCTTAAACTGCCCAAAGTAGTGGCCATTGCCCTTTCTTCATCCAGAAGGTGGAACTCATCAAAAACCAAATAACTCCCGACCATAGCCCCAGCGTTTACATTGGCTTGTCTGGGTGACAGCGGTAGCGGAAAACAGAGAAAGTTACTTAGCGTTTGGTCAATCGTTGAGAAGATAATGTCCTTTTCAAAGTATTTGTCATTTGAAAACTCCCCAGTCTGCCTTTTAATGTCTTCTTCAGAAATGCCCTGTCTTCTTAAAACTTCAAATACATCTTCATAGATAGAATTTGCCAACGACCGAAGGGGTAAACTGTAAATCATCTTTTTCGGAAAATGAATTTCTGGATTTTCTCTGGCGTACAAAAAGGGCATAATAGAGGCCAAGGTTTTCCCTGCGCCAGTTGGTACGGCTAAAATGATATTTTTACCTTCTAAAATTGAATTAAATACCTTCTCTTGGTATAAGTAAGGATAATATCCCAACATTTTCTTGTAGAAATCTCTGATTACTCCTCCCTTCATACTATTAATCTAAAATGTTAATTTGTTAAAATAAATAAGAATGTTAATCTTTTGTAAGTCTATTAAGCTTTTGAATAAATGTTCAACAATTCATTAACTTCCACACACCCAAAACCTTGACTACATTCATTACCGAAGCCGGAGTAGTAGCCGATTTCGTGGAGCTCTACAGGTGCGGTAAGTTCAAACTGAAATTCATATCCTATTTTTTTCGATTGAGCCGCTGTGTGCTGCTTGATTGTCACGCCCTTTTTGCGTATTGGTCCTAAAGCGCTAAATTTAGTATCGATTAGATCAGCCACTTTATTTTGATCCATCCCTGCAACAGCTATTGAGCCCAGTTTGGATTGTAGCGTATTGATAAGAATAGCTGCATACCCATCTTCATCGGGCCTGAGGTAGTCTTCACCTCTGTCGGAATCCCATCTTTTTCGGATCACCAATAGCGGCGATAGGGTTTTATAGTACATGGTTTCTTGAAAAATGGGAGGCTCACAGGCTGAAATACTAGCTACCTCATAGTCTACTTGTGAATATTTATCACCTATACTCAGCCGCTGATTCATAAAGAGGCCTTTGATGAATTCTTCAGCAGCCTGATCGATTACAAAGTTGATTTTAAATGAAGTGAGCTCCCCTTGATCTTCTATTCTGCCGGCCTCTTTATGAATTTTAAAGCGTTCGAATTGCAAATGGGAGAAGCAGAAGTGCTTGAATTTCTTCCATTCAATCTGCCATCCTTTTTGGTGCAAAAATGCCGCAAACTCCTCATTGGCTTGGCTAATGATTTTATAAATAGCCGAACTCAATTCATATTGATAATTGATGGGTAGTATAGAAGATCTCCCCATTTTCCTTAAGTGAATTTCAAATCTCATAGCTTTGCGATTAAATATTTTTGTTTATACTCTTCTTGATTAAGTATTATTTTCAAACCTACTACCCCCATCTGCCAAATTCTGTCAGCCTAATATTTTTTTTCAAACCCACTAGGTTTTTAGTGCCTACTCCTCATCCCCCTTTTTCCCAAATCTCCCCATTTTAGCGGCTAGATATGCTACAAATGCCTGCGGGCGGATGTCCCAGATTTCACCGGGGAGTCCCAGTACAAACCTTCCTACTCCTTCCCAAGCATTGACCGTGCAAGAGAAGCGGTAGCTATTATCATCGAGCTTTTCGATAGATTGGGATACGCCAGCATATTCTTCCCTGAGCAGACTGTGCGCTCTCAAAGTCATCATCCAACTAACGACTGCCGCTGTGCCTCCTTCCATGCCGAAAATATCTTTGCTCGCCTTTTCTATGTCGTCTGGTATACTCACTGGACTGTCTAGAAGCGCTACTCCGCCGAGTCGTTCTAGGCGGAAGCTCTTTACTATCCCGCTTTCGGCTTCATAGGCTCGCAGGTAGGAGTAGTTGACTTCAAGCGCTAGGGGGTCTACTATTCTGTCGCTTACGGTGCTGCTATGAGAGGAGTGATATTTGATGAGCCGCAGCTGTTGTCCGGTTTTAATGGCTACTTCTATCTCTTGCACGTACTCGGAGATGCGCTGCTGTTCGTTGGCTTCTACCAATGCTTGAAGGCTCGAATGTTGGTGAAGCTTCGATAAGACGCTCTTGCTTAGGGGAGATCGAGACTGTCTTCCACTCATCAAGGATTTGATATAAGTCACCTCCTCTTCAGAAAAGCGTGGCTTTAGTGTATCGTCAGCACCTTTGGGGATGTAGTACTTAAAGTCTTTGTTGATCACCTCCATACCCAAATTATTTCGGAGCTCATTGATATAGCGGTAGAAGGTGCGCTCTTCTATTTGAAGTCTGTCACAAATTTCCTCTTTGGTGCGTCTGCTAGTGCTTAAAATGTCTATCAGTCGCAAATACTTCTTTACTGTCCGCATTTATTCCACTCAATTAATAAGGCAGCCCCGCCTGAAGTAGACAATGCTGCCAGCTCACCCCCTCATCCCACGCAAAAAATCAGGATAAAAAGGATGCAAATAGTTAGCGATGAAAAAATGAATAAATGCTTAGCCAGGGACCTTTCCGATTTTAGAATAGGTGAAGTTCAAGCCATTATGATTAAGAATGAGCTCAAAATAGATAAAAACTAAATATGATACAAATTATCATCCTATCTGATGACAACTTAATCTTGTATTTCTTCAAAAATTGCTTTCCGCTCATCACAAAATAGTTCGATGTTGCAACACTCATGCTTTGTGAGGGTACACTTATATATGAAGTACATCTACAAAACATTAATTTTCAGCCTTTTATTTTTTGTTTTACTTGTAATGAGTCTACATTCTACCCATGCTCAGGTAACTCTGAGTGGCAGGCTAGTAGATAGGGAGAGCGGCGATGCGATTGAGTTTGCTAATGTGGCATTGCTCTCTCCTGAAGACTCGTCTGTGGTAACGGGAGCGCAAACGAATTTGGATGGTAATTTTAAATTGAAAGCAGAGCGTGGCGAATATATATTGCGTGCAGGATTTGTAGGTTATGGTGAGCATTATGAAAAAGTAAGACTGCGCCGATCTGCAAAGAAAATGGGTAAGATAGCCTTGGTGGAGGAGTCAAAGCTACTTGAGGAGGTGGAGATTGAAGCTACAGAGCCGCTCTTTGACAATGATATAGACAAGCGTACTTTTAATGTAGAAAATAGCATCGTATCTGAGGGGGGTACTGCAGTAGAGCTGATGGAAACTTTGCCTTCTGTGCAAGTAGATGAAGATGGCAACATCGCCATGCGCGGGTCGGGAGATATTTTGATCTATATCGATGCCAGACCAACCAATTTGACTGCTGATGATACCGAGGGAGTGCTCGGTCAGTTTCCTGCCAATACCATAGAGTCGGTAGAGCTCATTACCAATCCATCTTCGAAATACGATGCCGAGGGAGTAGGGGGTATCAGCTGATGTATTTATCAACAATTATTTCAATCTATTTCCTAGCGTATACACCTCCTATGACTTGAGCGAAACGCGATCTGTTCAGTTAAACTATACGAGAAGAATTCGTAGGCCGCGTACATGGTCGCTTACCGATTTTTTTAATGTGAGAGATCCTCTCAACCTAAGTATAGGCAACCCGATGCTTGACCCTGAGCTTACCGATTCTTATGAGCTGAGCTGGCTCAATGAGGGTAAATATTTCTTCACATCGATATCACTTTTCCATCGAACCACCACCGCGGTCTTGAGCAGAATAATTAGAGACTTTCCGGGGAATGAAGACGCCGTCATTCGCAATTGGGAAAATGCCAACATCCGTTATGCCACAGGAGTGGAGGTGATCAATCAGTTCAACCCTGTCAATTGGTGGGATGCCACCCTAACTAGCAGCGTATTTCGCAATCAAATTGATGGAGGAAACATTCAAGAGAGTTTCACCAATAGCAATATCAGCTACAACTTCAATTTGCTGACCAGCTTCAAAATCCCCGATTGGTTTGATGTGCAGATTCAGGCGCACTACACAGGGCCAAGAGTGCGCCCACAGGCCGATATCGAACCGATCTATTCGATCAATGCAGGTATCAAAAGAAACTTTTGGGACAAAAAAGCCACCATTAGCATCAATGTAAGTGATATCTTCAATACCCACCGCTTCGTGATTACTTCATGGGAGGAGGGCGTATTTGAGCAAACCCGCATATTTGACAGGGAAACAAGAATAGGCACCATCGCCTTCACCTATCGCTTTGATTCTTATTAGGGTTTTAGGATTTGCTTAAAATAGCCAATATGTTTCTTTCCTAAAAGATGTTGATTGAATTCTTGTTAAAAAGCGCATGCTTTGCGGCGCTAATTGATGAAAGTGGCTCTAGCTGCCTTGCTGCAGAGACTAGTATACGCAGATTTTTTGAAAGTAAGGATCCTTGATTGGCTTTGCCTGTTTTGCTCATCCCGCTTTGGTGGTGGGTCTCAGATGTTCAATCTTTATAAGCATGCTAATGCAAGGGGCTAAAGCCGCCTTGCTACAGAGGCTAGGATTCAAAAACTTTCTGTGAAATTAAAAATGCTTGACTTTCTTCGCCTATTTTGCCCATCCGCTTTAGCGGTGGGTATCTGATGTTCAACCTCTATAAGCATGCTAATGCAAGGGGCTAAAGCCGCCTTGCTTTAGAGGCGAGGATTCAAAAGCTTTCTGTAAAATTAAAAATGCTTGATTTGCTTTGCCTGTTTTGTCCATCCGCTTTGGTGGTGGGTCATAGAGACTGTTAAAATATTAAAGAAAATCATAAAAAACACCAAGGCTTCATAACTTTTACTTATTTTATGGAGCTAAACGCTATGTATACACGTTTTGCATTTAATTAACATTTTGTTTAAAGCATCTTATTATGAGACAAATTACACTAAACGTAGAGGAAAAAAAGTATGATACACTTTTGAAGTTTCTTGAAACTTTAGATTATGTAAGGATTGATCAAGTTGATAAACAAGAGTTTTTGCAAATAGAAAGAAGCTTTGCGGAGGTCAAATTAATGCAAGAAGGAAAGTTACCAAAACAAACTTTAGATGATTTCTTAGATGAAATATAGCATCATTCTAACACCCGAGTTTAAAATTTTAGCTAAGAACTACAGAAGAAATATCCTTCATTTAAAGAGGACCTAAGGTTGATAGCTGATCAATTGAGAATAAATCCATTTATAGGGACATCTTTGGGGAATCAGGTTTTCAAATTACGTTTAGCTATCTCTTCAAAAGGAAAAGGAAAGTCATCGGGAGCAAGGTTAATTTACTTTATCGTGAATCAAGAGTATGAGGTATATTTAATTCACATTTACGATAAAAGTAAGATTCAAAATTTAACGAAGGGTCAAATTTTGATATTAATGAAAAATGCAGGTTTGCTTTAGCTCGATTTTGAATACTAATTGCCAGATTTTTACAAACATTCCAGTATAAAAAACAAAACCGCCTAGCTACCAAAGCCAAATTTCTCATATTTTATGAAATTAAAAATGCTTGATTTGCTTTGCCTGTTTTGTCCATCCGCTTTAGCGGTGGGTATCTGATGTTCAACCTCTTCCCTTTAAGCACGCTACTGCAAGGGGCTCAAGCCGCCTTGCTAAAGAGGCTAGTATGCGCAGTTTTTTTGAAAGTAAGGATCCTTGATTTGCTTCGCCTATTTTGCTCATCCGCTTTGGTGGGGTGAATGAAGTATTAGAAACCCTTCTTACCTTTTTCGCTCGATAGTAAAGGTTACCAAGTCGCGGAGCGATTCTTTGTAAGCCGACTCAGGATATGATTCAAGCATCTGCATGGCCTGCTCATAGTAGTCGTTCATCACTTTTACTGCATAATCAATGCCGCCAGAAGCCTTTACAAAATCAATTACTTCAGCTACCTTTTTAGGCTCGTCGCTTTTGTTCTTAATAGTTTTTAAGATAGATTTTCTTTGAGATTTCTCAGCATTGCGCAATGCATAGATAAGCGGCAGCGTCATCTTTTTTTCTTTGATGTCGATGCCCAATGGCTTGCCAATCTCTTGGGTGCCATAGTCGAAGAGGTCATCTTTTATTTGAAAGGCCATTCCCACCTTTTCGCCAAAGAGCTTCATACCATCTACCTCTTCTTTTGATCCTCCTGCAGAGGAAGCACCGACGGCGCAACAGCTAGAGATGAGCGAAGCCGTCTTCTGTCGGATGATCTCATAGTAGACCTCTTCGTCGATGTCCAAGTTTCGCGCTTTTTCAATCTGCAGTAGTTCGCCTTCGCTCATTTCTCGCACCGCTTCAGAGACAATTTTGAGTAAATCGAAGTCACCATGGTCTACTGAAAGCAATAAGCCGCGGCTCAGGAGGTAGTCTCCCACTAAAACGGCAATCTTATTTTTCCAAAGTGCGTTGATAGAAAAGAAGCCTCTGCGGTAGTTGGCATCATCCACTACGTCATCGTGCACGAGCGTGGCCGTATGCAATAGTTCGATCAAGGCAGCACCTCTGTAGGTAGTCTCATTGATTCCTTTCACCATGCCTGCAGTAAAGAAAACAAACATCGGACGCATTTGCTTACCTTTACGCTTCACGATATAATTCATGATTTTATCCAACAGCATTACATCCGTATGCATAAAAGACCTGAATTTCTTTTCGAAATCTTTCATTTCACCGGCTATAGGTGCCTGAATTTCTTTAAGGGAGCGGGTCTTGATCATAAATTAATCGTAATACTAAACATAAATTGACTACAAAGCTAAAAACAAAAACCATAAGCAATATGAGAATTTTAAAATCTATTCGATCATTGGCATCTATTATCCCTTCTTCTCATCACAATCGTGACATCCGATATGATTTAAGTCTTCCCAATCAAGGTAATAACTTTCCATTAGCGGTCTTTGTTCATGGATTCAAGGGTTTTAAGGAGTGGGGGCCATTTCCTTTGGTTGCTCAGATTTTCGCCGCTTCTGGCATTGCTTTTTTGAAGTTTGATATGTCGCACAATGGTACCACCGCCGAACAGCCACAGGACTTTGCCGACCTTGATGCCTTTGCCGACAATAGCCTCTTAAAAGAACTCAATGATCTACAAGACCTCATCGATCACATCCACGCCGACGGGTGGGATAAAAAGTATGATATCGACTTGAGTCGCCTACACCTCATCGGTCACAGTCGAGGAGGGGGAATAGCCTTATTGAAGTCATCCGAGGAATCACGCATCCGCTCGGTAAGCAGCTGGGCGGGAGTAACCGATTATGCAGCTATGTGGGATGAGAAAACCCTTGCCCACTGGAAAAAGGAAGGTATTATCCATCTGCCCAACGCTCGCACAGGACAGCTCATGCCTGTAAAGTATAGCTCGGTGGAGGAGTTTGACGAGCATCGTGACCGCCTCACAGTGCTAGAGCGAGCTAAGCACATCAAAGGTCGCATTGCCATATTTCATGGTACCGCCGACCCTACCGTACCTGTTGAGATGGCACATCGCCTCAAGAAGGTAAGACCCGATGCGGAGTTAGAGGTCTTGGATGGTGCTGATCATACTTTTGGCGTGGGGCACCCCTTTGAAGCAGATCGACTAAGTGATCAAATGGAATTTGTGGTAAAGAAGACTATTGATTTTATAAAGCGAGACTAGTTGTTTTGCGTGGGATGAGGGGGTAACGGATAGTGCGCAGTGAGTAGCGCCAGCACTTTTCGCTTTATACAGGTTGAAATGAGCAAGGAAATTATTCACTGCCTTACTCCGTGCCAAACATTGTGAAAGCCTTTAAGCCAAAGGGTAGGTACAATCTTGCTAGATATTATTCATAATTGTTTCACGTTAACATTTAACAAAATTTTCTATTTTCAGATAAAGCGCTGAATGAGCGACATAGTATAGCACAGAGTAAAGTCCTGTGCCTTCTTTGCGATAGTACAAAAGACCTGAAAGAATGGCACCTATCTGGGTGTGTTGACATCAAATCACTTATATCGCACTTTCAATGATTTGCATTTGACAGTAAAAAGCTCAAGAGTTTGGAAAGATTGTGATTTTTTTGTGTGTTTTGGCCTGCTTCTTATCAGAGATAGGAGGCAGCTTCGACGATCAAGAATATATGGATGCCGTGATACAGTTTGAGAGCGTTCTCATCCCAAAAAAAAGAGAAAAAGGCTTAAAAATACGCCTGGGTGATGTCTGTTTTGTTGGCTCATTGGGGGGCTCTCAATTGATGAAAATCGAGCAATAGCTTGATTAAGAGCATTTTCTGAAATCATAAGAGGGGTCATAAAGGCAGAGTTAATATAATTATAATGTAGACAAAAGAAAGATTGTCAAATAAAATGTCTACTTTTGCACCCTAATTATAAGTGCTTAACAATGAGTAGTATTCGCAATGTGGCGATCATCGCCCACGTAGACCACGGTAAAACGACCTTGGTTGACAAAATCATTTACGCAACGCAATCGCAAGAGAAGCAGACTGAAGGAGGGGAGCTGATTCTAGATAATAACGATCTGGAAAGAGAGCGCGGGATTACAATTCTAGCAAAGAACGTTTCTGTAAGATACAAAGACACAAAAATCAACATTATCGATACTCCTGGTCACGCCGACTTTGGTGGTGAGGTAGAACGAGTGTTGAAAATGGCCGACGGTGTACTTTTGCTGGTTGATGCCTTTGAAGGTGCAATGCCACAGACCCGATTTGTATTGGGTAAGGCTTTGGGCTTAGGCTTGAAACCAATCGTGGTTGTCAATAAGGTTGACAAACCCAACTGTCGCCCTGATGAGGTGCAAGAGCAGATTTTTGACTTGATGTTTAACCTTGAGGCCAATGAGGAGCAGCTTGACTTTGTGACCATTTATGGTTCAAGCAAGCAAGGCTGGATGAGCACCGACTGGACAAAACCTACAGAAGATATTTTTCCGCTTTTAGACGAGATCTTAAAAACCATACCTGAAGCGCCAGGACCGGAAGGCCCAGTGCAGATGCAAATTACCAATCTTGACTTTTCAAGCTTTGTGGGTAGAATTGCTATCGGAAGGGTGTACCGAGGTGAGTTAAATGAAGGTCAGCAAGTGGGTATTTCTCGCGAAGATGGCAAGATCGATAAGGTAAGGATTAAAGAACTTCACATATTTACTGGTCTTGGAAAAGAGAAAGTGAAGCAAGTGAAAGCGGGTGATATTTGTGCAGTAGTAGGACTTGATGGTTTTGATATCGGAGATACGATTGTAGACTTGGAAAATCCTGAGCCACTACCGCGTATCTCTATCGATGAGCCTACCATGAATATGCTCTTTACCATCAACAACTCACCATTTTTCGGTCAAGAGGGTAAGTTTGTAACTTCTCGCCACCTAAGAGATAGATTGTACAAGGAAACTGAGAAAAACCTTGCGCTTCGTATAGAAAACACGAATTCTGAAGATAAATTCTTGGTTTATGGTAGAGGGGTACTGCACTTGTCAGTATTGATCGAGACCATGAGAAGAGAAGGCTATGAGCTTCAGGTAGGTCAGCCGCAGGTATTGATCAAAGAAATCGATGGCCAGAAGCACGAGCCTATTGAGCACTTGACCATTGATTTACCTGAAGAGTATGCTGGTAAGATCATCGAGATCACTACTCAAAGAAAGGGTGAACTACTCGTGATGGAGTCAAGAGGCGACTTGCAGCATTTGGAGTTTGAAATTCCTTCTAGGGGCATCATTGGTTTGAGAAACAATGTGTTGACCTTGAGTGCGGGTGAAGCGATTATGAATCACCGCTTCAAAGAGTATCAGCCTTGGAAAGGTAACTTGCCTGGAAGAAACAACGGATCGTTGATTTCTATGGAGGCTGGGCCTTGTACAGCATATACTTTAGATAAGCTTCAGGATAGAGGGGTTTTCTTTATCGATCCGGGAGATGTAGTTTATGAAGGTCAAGTGATTGGTCAGCATACGCGTGAGAATGATATCGTAGTGAACGTGCAGAAAGGTAAGAAATTGACCAATATGAGAGCTGCAGGTTCTGATGATAATAGTAAGATTGCACCTGCAAAGAAGTTTTCTTTGGAAGAAGCAATGGAATATATCCAGAAAGATGAGTATTTGGAGATCACACCAAAGACAATCAGAATGCGTAAAATCTTCTTGAAAGAGCATGAGCGCAAGAAGGCAATGGCAAGTATGTAGGGCTTGCTTAAAAAGTCCCAAGTACTGCAGATTCGAGGCGGCACAAGCTTCGCTTGTCTTATTTTATGGGAAAAAGATATATTTCAAGAAGCATATTTCAAGCTTTATAATCTTTTTTCTAATAAATACCACTTACGATTTACGAATCACGATAATGCTTGGGGCTAAGCTACAAAATGTCGATCTCAGACATTTTGGTGCAAGCATTTTCACTATTTTTGCTTAAAAACTATGCACTCAAACAAATAAGGTTTGGACTTTATGGTTTATTTATCAACAATTTAGCTGTTTTTAAGCAGAGCCTATGTAATCATGCCTGATCAACAATATATAACCTCTTATCACTTACTGGTAAGAGGTTTTTTTATGGCATGAGATGAGGAGGTGACTAAGCTTTACGAATATGTATTAGAGCGGGTACGGTAATCGTTTACTCCTGTGGGGTTAATGATTCTTCCAACAAATAGATAGGTCGCTACGGGATGAATATTTTTAGTTAAATCAGCGGCGTTTCAGTCTTATTCTAAGGCTTTCTATGAACCTGAGGTCTTTCTATTGAACCAATTTGGGGATGGATGCTATGATGTGCATGAAAATTGAAAATAAGTACACTGAATAAGAGAGCATTATAAAAAATTTATTATCTTTGCACACTTAATTAAGCGGACGGGTTCCGCCAACACACAAATCATTTATTTAAAATGGCAGTAAAAATCAGATTAGCGCGTCGAGGACGCAAGAGATTAGCGATTTACGATATCGTAGTTGCAGATGCAAGATCGCCAAGAGACGGTCGATTCATCGAAAGGATTGGACAGTACAACCCTAATACCGACCCTGCAAGCATTACGCTTGATGAGGATAAGGCTTTTGACTGGGTGATGAAAGGTGCTCAGCCTACAGATACTGTAAAGGCAATGTTGTCTTATCGTGGTGTTTTGATCAGAAAGCACTTGCAAATCGGTGTGATCAAAGGTGCATTAACTCAAGAACAAGCGGATGCTAAGTTTGAAGAGTGGAAGAAAGGTAAAGATGCTCAGATCGAAGGCAAGAAAGAGAAATTAGCTCAGACTGCAGCAGAGAAGGAGAAAGTACAGTTAGAGGCTGAGACTAAAAAGCGTAAGGCTAGAGAAGAGGCTGTTGCTAAGAAGCGTCAAGAGCTTGAAGATGCAGCTAAAGCTAGTGCTGCAGAGGCTGCTGAAGCGATTAAGGAAGCTGAAGGCGGATCTGAAGAGCCAGAGGCAGAAGGTAAAGAGTAAGCCAAGCTTGCTAATAGCCCTAAAGCTGGTGTGATGTAGAATGGCTTAATACTGTTCTCATTCCACGCAAATAAAGACAAAATGAAAGCTGAAGATTGTTTTGAATTAGGTACCTTGGGTAGACCCAATGGCCTGAAAGGCGGTTTGAATGCCGTTCTAGATACTGACAATCCGGAAGCCTATACAAATTTGGAATCGGTTTTGATCCTTCGCGATCAAGATCCGATTCCTTTTTTTATTGAGGAGATCCGGATCAATGGGAAGAAGGCCTTTATCAAGTTTGAGGATTTTGAGAGTAAAGATGAGGCTGCAGAATGGGTGGGTGCAAAATTGCTCTTGCCGCTGTCGGCATTACCACCGATAGAGGGGGGCTTCTATTATCATGAGATTGTCGGCTATCAGGTAATTGATGCTGAAAAAGGTGAATTGGGTACGATTCAAAATGTGATCGATGCCTCAGCACAAGCGCTTTTGGTGATGGACTATCAAGAAAAAGAAGTGCTGATTCCTATGGTTGATGAGCTGATCCAGTCCGTTGATAAGGATACAAAAGTGATTCATTTGCGGCTTCCTGAGGGTTTGTTGGAGCTGTATTTGTAATTTGCTCGCCTTTAGTGCTCATTTCTTACCAGCTTTTTTCTAAGTGTAGTTTGGAGTAGTTAATTGTAATAAGATGAGAATAGATATCATATCGGTAGTTCCTGACCTGCTTGAAGGGCCATTTTCGCATTCTATCCTAAAGCGTGCGGAAGAAAAGGGCTTGGCTAAGGTAGTGGTGCATAATCTGCGTGACTATTCTGACCATAAGCAAAAGCAAGTAGACGACTATGCTTTTGGTGGGGGAGCTGGCATGGTGATGAAGATTGAGCCTATTGCCAAATGCATCGAACATTTGCAGTCACAACGCAGCTACGACGAGATTATTTATATGGCACCGGATGGTGAGCGACTCGAGCAAAAGGCTGTCAATGCACTTTCGCTAAAGAAAAATTTGATGATCCTTTGCGGACATTATAAAGGTGTTGATGAGCGGGTGCGAGAAGTGTTTGTTACGCGGGAGATCAGTATTGGTGATTACGTGTTGAGCGGGGGTGAATTAGCCGCTGCCGTGCTTTCTGATGCCATTATCCGATTGATACCAGGGGTACTCAATGATGAGAGCTCGGCGCTTAGCGATTCTTTTCAAGATAATTTATTGGCACCCCCTGTCTATACTCGTCCTGCGGAGTGGAGGGGTCATGGAGTGCCTGAAATATTACTATCGGGTCATCAGCAAAAAATTGACGATTGGCGATACGATCAGTCAGTAAAGCGCACTAAAGAGCGCAGGCCTGACTTGCTGGAGTGATTAAGGCAAGTGATCTTCAAAGCCCTTGCTAAAGCAGTAAAAATGGGTGTTTTCTAGCTCTGGTTTATTGTAACGTATGGGTGATTTATCTTTAGCATCCCACACTTGCCCGCCACAAGCCTCTACAATGGCTTGCCCTGCGGCGGTATCCCATTCCATGCTTTTCCCATGGCGGTAGTACACATTTGCCTCGCCTGCTGCAATCATTCCAAATTTAATGGCAGAGCCCATGTTGATTTGCTTTTTAATGGGCAGCCCGTTTAAAATCTTTAATTCGGACTTATGAGGGCGATTATTTGATCGGATGCTCATGAGCATTTTACCGTTGAATGCGCTCGCCTCAAGGGCTGTCTTTTCAGAAAGGCTAGCATCTGTTTTGTATGCGGCTTGATGCATGCTACCCCCATAGTACATATCTTCAAATACAGGTGCGTAGATGCCTCCCCATATTGGATGATCACCCTCTATCAAACCGAGACTCACACAAAACTGATCATTTCTCTTCATAAACTGATGGGTGCCATCCAACGGGTCAAGCAGCCAAAAGTAATCATAATTTTTACGTTCCTCATAATCAACGAGATCAGCCTCTTCGCTGATAATAGGTATGTCGGGAGTGATCCTTGCGAGCTGATCTAGCAAATATTCATGCGAAAGTTCGTCGGCAAGAGTCACAGGACTTTTATCTTTTTTGGTTTTCACTTGCTGCTGCACCTCAGGTAGTGCATATACTTCCAATATTTTTTTACCTGCTTCGACTAAAGACGCTAGGATCTGCTGCTCTGTATGTGGATCAAACTTCATATTTCTTACTTTCTTAGTGATACAAACGAACGGGCTGGTGGATATTTCATAATTATCTGTTAAATTTGACCTTTTTACTGTTTGTGTGAAAGACTGAGGAAAAAGTATCAACTTTAAATCATCGACTTTACCAATTTACACTTTCTTCCTAAGCAAATCAAGCGAATGTTAAGGCTTATTTTTTTGCATGGGATGAGGGAGTATGAGTAGGTCACTGAGAGTTTACATCGGTACATAGGTTGAGGTAGCTAATTTTGAGACCCATGAACCTCAAATGATGAGGATTTTGGTGGTATAAATCAGGCTAAAGCCTAAATTTACCAGTAGCAATAAGAAAAGAATAAGCATAAAAGATAGCAAACCTATAAATAGCGATATCGTGCAAGACAAGATCAAAGCCATAGAGCAAGAAATAGAGCATTTTGAAGTGAAGGATAAAGAAAGCCTAGAGCAATTCCGACTGGCATTTGTCAATAGGAAGAGTAAGGTGGCCGATCTTTTCAATTATATGCGTGATGTACCCAATGAAGAAAAGAAGTCAATGGGTCAGCTTCTCAATGGCTTGAAGCAGCTGGCGGAGGCTAAATTTAAAGCTGAGCAAGATCGGCTAATGCAGCTTCAATCCTCGGACAGCTCTCGACATGAAGACCTTACTTTGCCACCGATGCCAGGTACTGAAGGTGGCCTTCATCCGATAACCGTGGTGAAAAATCGCTTTGTCGATATTTTCGAACGTATGGGTTTTAATGTAAGTGAAGGCCCTGAAATCGAAGATGATTGGCACAACTTTACGGCGCTTAACTTTCCTGAAAATCACCCCGCAAGAGAAATGCAGGATACTTTTTTCATTGAGAAAAATCCTGATATTGCCCTTCGTACACACACTAGCTCTGTGCAGGTAAGAGTCATGGAAAATGCTAAACCGCCTATTCGTACTTTATCACCAGGGCGTGTATTTAGAAACGAGGCTATTTCTGCACGTGCACATTGCGTCTTTCATCAAATGGAAGGTCTTTATATCAATAAAGGAGTCAGCTTTAAAGATTTGAAAGATACCCTTTATCACTTTGCCAAGGAGATGTTTCATAAGGATACCAAGGTTCGTTTCCGTCCTTCTTACTTCCCTTTTACCGAGCCGAGTGCTGAAATGGATATTTCCTGCCAAATATGTGGCGGTAAAGGGTGTAATATCTGTAAGCATAGCGGATGGGTAGAAATCGGAGGAGCTGGTATGGTAGACCCTAATGTATTAAAGAATTGTGGCATAGACCCTGAGGAGTATACTGGCTTTGCATTTGGTATGGGAATCGAGAGAATTGCCATGCTGAAATATCAAATAAAAGATCTGAGGCTCTTCACTGAAAACGATGTCCGCTTCTTAGAGCAGTTCAGGCATTTATCATAGAAAAGTTAGATCGACTTCAGGTTCTAGCGATCGGTAAGCGCGATCATACTATTAGCTGTTATGGCTTCAATTAGAATGTTAGCATAGCTGTCTGATCTTCTATTATGATTATGTTTTTGTAGAGGAATGAGGACAAAAGAAACATTTTGTTGTAGCTTAATGTCTATAAAGGTGTATCAATTCTTTTATCACTATGGCTAAAAAATTCGAAACTTTCAGTGTGCCAAAACATATGCTTCTGCTTGTTATTGGCTTTATTTCATTTGCATTCGGCACATTGGGCTATGTCAATGATTGGTCTAAAACTACTGTTTTCTTGATTTTTGGGGGCACCATATGGTTTGGAGAGTGGATCATCCTTACTTTGGACATTTTGTCTAGACCTACTGCGGGTCAGAAGAAGTGGTTGTTGTTAATGGCAGTTTTGCCATTTTTTATCCCATTTCTTTATGTACTCAATCGAAATAAATTAGCTGTAGCTAGGTTCAAAAATTAATCATTACCCAAGGTACAATTACCATTTGTTTGACAAAATCGATCGATTCAAGGGTTGTCAGAAAGTGCTTTTTCAACAGCTGATTAGGTAAAGGCCTAATTGGAGAATTCTAGAGAGATAAGAGGAAACGCTGCTTCCGTTAGATCATGAAAAGAGTATCATGTGCTAAATTCAACGATGTTAAAAATTTTATAATATGATCCAAGATATTGAGTCGATTCGTAAAGTAGCCTTGCTTGGTGCGGGTACGATGGGGAGTGGTATAGCGCAGCTATCTGCCATAAGTGGACGCGAAACTATCGTTTATGACCCATCACCAGAAAACCTAGAAAAAGCTCAAAAAGCTATCGAGTCTAATATTACAAAAGGTATTGAGAAGGGGAAATTAGCTGCTGGCGACTTAGATAGGGCTATGGGGCTACTTCAATTTACTGAGGATCGTGGTGTGTTGCATAACTTGGATTTAGCAATAGAGGCCGTTCCTGAGAAGCTTGAAATCAAGCAAGTTATTTTTAAGTATCTACTTGATCACAATTCGGATCAGATTATTTTGGCTACCAATACTTCCAGCATCCCTATCACAAAAATAGCTGCAGGTCTTGCTCTTCCTCAGAATGTGGTAGGCTTCCATTTTTTTAACCCCGCTCATATCATGAAGTTGGTAGAAGTGATAAAAGGAGTGGAAACTCCCGACTGGCTGGTGCAATTGATGATCAAACTCGCTAATGACTGGGGAAAGCAAGCCGTCATTGCAGCGGACAGCCCTGGCTTTATCGTCAATCGTGTGGCAAGACACTATTATGTAGAGGCCTTGCAGTTACTAGAAGAGGGCGTGGCTGATCATGAAACTATTGATGCCCTACTTGAAGCACAAGGTTTTAAAATGGGCCCGTTTCGCTTGATGGATTTAATTGGTGTAGACACCAATTTCTCTGTCACAAAAAGTATGTATGAGTCTTTCCACTATGATAGTAAATTTAGACCTAGTCGTATACAGGAAAAGAAAGTAATGGCAGGTCATCATGGTAGAAAGAGTGGCAAGGGTTTCTATGATTATAATAAGTCTTAATGCTATTTTTCTTTTTAGTTAAGATACTAAGCGACTGACTATCATCGTTTATTGGCTCAACAATTGTATTTTGTGCTTGAACGTTATTGTTAAAAATATACTGATATGAAATGGACGGCGCGTATCATTTTGAGCGTTTTTTTACTCATTTTTGGGGCTTGTAGAGATGAAAACCCTTTAGGTATGCGTCCTGAGATGCCTTTTGTGCCTTTTGAAGTAGTGATTAATTTAACTAACCTTCCTTATATCAACGATCTGAGCACTATTGGAGGTTACTCTTATATCGATGCTGGGGTAAATGGCCTCATTTTGTACCGAGCGAGTCAGTCTAGTTACATTGCTTTTGATCGTACTTGTACTCATTTATCTTTCGATGAGCGTTCTGTGATTGATGTTGAAGTGCCTCGGCAATTTATGCGCTGCCAGAACCCAGATTGCGAATCTACTTTTGACTTCCGTGGCGACCCATTAGGAGGGCCTGCAGGATGGCCTATGCTTCAGTACCCTACTAGCAGAGATGGTAACTTCTTGTTCATCTTTAGTGATTTGTTTTAACTATCGGCAGCTAAATGATGAAGAGCTATTGGAGGAATTTACGATAGCTGTTTTACTTGAAGTGTTGATGCAAGATCTCTGATCTCATCCATCCTATTGATGATATGAAATCTTTCAGGCACTTGGTCTTGTAGTTGTACTGCTTTATATCCGGCTAGAATAATCTTTGATTCGGGTAGTTTCTGATCCATTCTCTTAATGTAACTTTCTACTCGGTCATTTTCTGGGAAGCAGGTAAAAATCGAAAAAATATAATCAGGCTGATAAAAGTTGTAAGCTTTAATTACGTCATCGAAGGGTACGTTTTGACCGAGATAAAGCACATGGTTTCCTCTTGACTTATAGATGTAAGTGGCAAAGAGTAGACTGATTTCATGCATCTCATTTTCTGGAAGGTAAACGAGTACCTTAGGTGTATCGGCATTTTTCTCCACATACTGACCATCTATTGCTACAATGAGCTTTTGTCTTATTAAATTGGAAATAAAGTGTTCCTGTGCAGGATTAATAGACCCCGTTTGCCATAGTATTCCGATTTTTGATAAAAAAGGATAAATGATATTGATCATCGTGTCTTCAAAACCAATTTTAAGAATGCTTCCCGAAAGGATTTTTTCAAATCTATTTTCATCGAATTGAAGCATGCTTAAAGTGAGGGCTTGTACCTGATCAGGGTACTCTAGGTCTCGCTGGGTTATCTTGAGGATTTGATCATTCATTTCCTCTTCTGAGAGCTTGGCGATGTGTGAAATCTTCATTCCACTCTCTTTAAGAATGCTCACATTCAATATGAGCTTCAAGTCTGACTGATCGTAGTACCGTATGTTCGAGTTGGTTCGCTTCGGATTGATGAAGTTGTAACGTTGCTCCCAAACCCTGAGGGTATGAGCTTTAATGCCTGAGAGCTCTTCTAAGTCTTTGATAGAATACTTAATCATGAGTCTTCGAGTTAAAGTATTTCATAGGGACGACGAACAACCCAAAGCAAACGCTGTCGTCTCTAAACCTTGACTTATGGTGGTCACGATGTGCATCCGCGATACCTCTCAGATAGGTGTTTTTGGGTCTACTAAAAGCCTTTACTCTTCGGTGAATCATCATGTCATGAAGAATAAAGTATGCTAGACCATAAATGCTAATTCCTAAGCCTACAAAGAAAGGCCATGAAAAGTCAGCGACACCAAAATAAATGCCTGCAATAGCACAGCTACCGAAAAAGACACTAAAAATATCATTCAATTCAAAGTAGCCTTCATTTTTAGTGTGGTGGGTCTTATGAATATTCCACAGGGGGCCGTGCATAAGATACTTGTGAATCGCCCATGAGGCCATTTCCATTCCTATAAATGCACCGATAGTAATAAGAATATTAGTCCACATATTTAGCCTAACTTTATTTTTTAATCTTTGTTTACAAGAGAATCCCTGTCAGTACGAAAAACAGAAGATAGATACCGAAATAGGGTAGCGCAATGGTATTTTCTTTTTCAAACTTCAAAAATGAAAAGAGAGAGTGCAGAATCAAACTAACTATAAACCACGCGATATAATTGTCTAAAGGAACAATATCATCAGCCCATGACCACATGTCTGTTTGCATCGCTACAGGCTCTATGAAGACGTCAAGAAAAACCATGAGTAAAGAACCAACTAAGATGTGTAAATATGATGGCATTCCACGAAAAACCTTTCTGCTACTGATAGCGGTAATGTAAACCAAGATTAACCAATTAACCCCAATCATCAATGGGATGTCAAATAATTTCCAGCCAAGTGTGCTCCCATAGCCGTAAGATCCAAATATCACCCCTGTAGCAACTCCTGCCCACTCTACGGTAAAACCTACCAGATAGGTGACGATACAAAAGATGATGAAATGTGTATTCCATTCACGATGGAAATGCATTAGTATAGCCAGCCCCATAAGTAAATTGAAAGGGGTGAGCATTTGAAACCAATGCTGATAATCAGGATGAGACAGTCCAATAGCCCCTACTGTCTGAATGATGGCCAAAAACGCGATTGCCAATGGTGCTTGAGGGATATTTTTTTCCCCGATTTTTATGTTGAAATCTGCCTTTGTTTTCCTAAGCATCTACCCGCTGTCTTAAATTTGCGAACGCAAAAGTACTAAAATATTGTTTAACTATGCATTATATCGTGAAAGGGTAACGCTTTGTTTGTAGCCAGCACTTCAAATGATGAAAAAATGAAAAGTCATGTTCAAAAAGGATGTGATGATCCCCTTTAGTATTTCATTTTTAAAGAGCTTATTATGCTTTTTGAGTTGTAGCCATGACGACAGCTTCATTTCATAACTTTAAATTATTATTTTTGATAAATGAAAAGAACAGAGAGGTAAGATTTTCACCCACTTGCCTTTCACGCAACAATCTTCAAAAAACCGAGCTAATCCCCGCTTAAAACCGTAATTTTGTATCACTCAACAGAAAGAGATACCTAAACAATATACCAGATGATTCTATACAATGTGACGGTCAATATTGACTACCAAGCGGAGGAAGAGTGGCTCAAGTGGATGCAAGAGGAGCACATTCCTGAAGTACTCGCAACGGGTTATTTTGAGGGAAATACGCTGTACAGACTTCTCAATGAGCAGGAAGACAATGGGGGCACCACCTATTCGGTACAGTATTTTGCTAAAAGCATGGACGAGCTAGAAAGCTACCTCGATAAGGAGGCGGCGGCACTTCAAAAGAAGCATGCCGATAAATTTAAAAATAAATTTGTTGCCTTTCGTACCTTCCTCGAGAAGGTGTGATGAGCGGGGCTATGGATCATCTCATCGCCCTTCCCGATATGCCGCAGTCAAGGCTGCAAGAGGTAGAGCGACATTTATATGTATTGCGTGAAGATGAGCTGCATCCCTTGGTATCGGGTAATAAATATCGCAAGCTCTTGCCCAATATTGCGGCTATGCGAGCAGCAAGGAAGCAAGGCATTTTGACTTTTGGAGGTGCTTTTTCCAATCATATTTTTTCTACCGCAGCGGCAGGAATGCTAGAAAAGGTGCCTACCCTTGGTTTCATAAGAGGGGAGGAGAGTTCCGCCGATAATCCGACCCTGGGCAAAGCAGCCGCTATGGGTATGAAGTTGCAATTTCTGGACCGCACCACCTACCGCATGCGATATGATTCCGAGTGGCTCGCTCAACTACAAAGCCAATATCCTGACTACTATCTCGTGCCGGAAGGGGGAGGAAATGAAGCCGGAGTGTTGGGATGTGAATCCATAGCCGACCAACTGATAAGTTTAGACGATTTTGACATCTATCTAGCAGCAGGTACGGGAAGCACAGCGGCCGGTATCATCAGAGGGCTACACAAAAATAAAACAAAGGCTTCTATCTATGTCGTTGCCGCTTTAAAAGGGGGTGATTTTTTGAGGGATGAGATGGATCAATACTTACCTGATGCTGATATGCGATCCAGCTATGAGCTGCTAACTGACTATCACTTTGGTGGCTATGCCAAGTGGAAGCCTGAGTTGATTACTTTCATGAACGATTGGTACAAAAAAACGCAAATTCCCCTTGAGCCCATTTACACCGCCAAGGCAGCTTATGCTATGATGCAACTAAGAAAGCCCCATCGTAAAAGTGTCTTGATCCATACCGGTGGCTTACAAGGTCTAGCAGGCTTTCGAGAGCGATTTGGGGAGCTGTTGAGGCCTAAGGTTTAGGTTTTTTTGTGCTTGCTCACGTCAAAATAGATCGTCATGCTCAAAAGCTATGTCATGTTGGATTTCAATCAATCATTTTTCCAACTAATCTTCGTTCAGAATGGAATGAGTAGTAGATATAGAGGAGTTTAATGTTTTTGCCGGATAAAAATTTTATATTTTAACAAAAACTTTACCTTGTTGCTGATGTTTATTTTCTTTCTGAAAGCTACTTTGAGGTCAATTTTATCGGAATACCTAAATAAAAATATTAATTTAAATAAGACGTATCCTTGTAAACCATCTTTTTTGAGGAGATAGCTAATATTCGTCTGGAGAACTATTCGTAGCAACTTGATTGATAAGAAATGGAGAAGTATATATTTTTAATTTTAGGAGCAATTTTTCTCCTTTCTGATTTATTCTCTCAATCAATCAGACCGAATCAGGTTGATTTACCTTCTATCTTAAACCTTCAAGATCATGGTCAATATCAAGACCCTTTTCTTGATAATACTTACCTAATTAAATTTAAAGATCAATCTATTTCTCAAGTGTTATTAGATGGATCCTCAAGAGGCTCTTCAATTGTGAGAGTAGCTTCTAAGACGCTAGAGTCTACAATAAGAAAACATAGCCTTGTCCATTATAGGAGTATGGAAAGTGAAAAAGTTTTAGTCAGTAGCCTAGAGTCACTACGCGGATTAGGTAGTATAACTTTTAATAGTAAATTGACTTCTGAGGAATTAAAATTATTAGATGAAGACCCATTCATAGAATATATTGAGCCTTATCCGGTTTATTTTACTCACGGAGCTCCAACCGCCAACTTGGAATTCCCCACTTTAAATGATTCTCTTTTTTTACAAAGTCGCCAATATAGTATTCATTTAATAGAAAGTCTGCGTGCTTTTTCTGCTCTAACAGGTGATCAGAAAATTAAAATTGCAATAGTAGACGATGCAGTATTCATAGACCATGAAGATCTTCTTGCAAATGTTGATCGAGTAAATTCTTTCGATGTTGCTGATGATAATGACAATCCCAATCCTCCATTCACTGGATCAAATGCTGCAGACCCTAATACCTTTTCTCATGGTACGCATTGTGCTGGTATCGCTGCAGCAGTCAACAACAATAATATTGGAATCGCATCTATAGGAAATAATCAATTGGAAATAATTGCAATAAAAGCGACCCGCGATTCGGCTCCTAATACCAGAGTAATTGAACGTTCGTTTGATGGAGTAGCTCGTGCTATTCAAAATGGTGCTAGAGTGATAAGTATGAGTTTTGGAGGGCCTAGTTTTAGCCGCGCATTTCAGGAATTAATTAATGAAGCAGCTAGTGATGGCGTAGTATTTATTGCTTCCGCTGGTAACGGTAATACTGATGTGAGGAGTTATCCAGCTGCTTATAATAATGTAATGGCTGTTGCAAATACAAACGCCCAAGATATAAAGGCTGGCAGTTCCCATTTTGGTAGCTGGGTCGATATTTCTGCGCCAGGAACAGCTATTTTAAGTACAGTAGCGAGTTTAGGGGGAGGAAAAGGAACATATACCGAATATTCAGGTACTTCAATGTCTGGCCCAATGGTTGCTGGTCTCGCTGGTTTGATCTTAACACAAAAACCATACTTAACTCCATCTGAGGTTTTTGAAATCATTCAATCTACCGCAGATAATATAGATGGTAAAAATACTGGTTTCGAACGTATTTTAGGTGCTGGCAGGATCAATGCTTTTAATGCTATTTTAAAGGCTAATGGTTTAGAGGGCATACCAAAGGCTAGAATATCGAGTAGTCGGACAGATATTTTCAAAAATCAGGCAGTTCAATTTTACAGTAACTCCTTAGGTAAAAACTTATCCTATGAATGGCAATTTTCTGAAGGTAGTCAGCCATCCACATCTACAGAAAAATCCCCTCAAGTCAATTTTTCAGAAGCTTCGGATGCTACTTTTGCAATTTTAACTGTATCAAATAGTGAAGGGTCCTCATCAGACACTCTTTTCTTTAGCGTTGATCGAGCGGATGATTGTGGTCTTTTGTCTTTTCCAAATAGTGGAGAAAGAGTGGTATTTACCTATCTAGACCCACAAAATGGTGCAATCTCTGGCCATAATAGCTTGAATCATTCGGGCTATGCCAACCGATATTTCTTTTCGAGCGATAAAGTGATTACAGGTGCTGTCTTCGCCTTTCAGCAAGTAACATCTGCTGATCCTGAAAACCAGTTCGTTACCTTCAGGCTTTATGATGCTAGTGGTACAGGTAGATCGCCGGGTAGGGTTATTGCTGAAAGGGTTGTAGCCTATTCGGAAATTATTCCTACCGGTAATGCAGCATTTGACCGTAACTCTTATTTTGAAATTATCTGGGACGAGCCCATTCAAGTACCTTCTGATGGATATTTTCATCTAGGCTTCGAATTTAGTTATGGTTCACAAAATAGGGTAACAGCTTTTACAAAAAGAATGGGAGGTGCTGATGGTAGAACGACTTTCCTAAGAAGTGGAAGAAGTTGGATATCTTTTAATGCCTTTTCAAATACCAATGTGGACTTAGATATTTCGCCAATTGTAATGGATAGTGACTTTCTGCCTCTTGGTGAGATTATAGCCTCGACCGAAGAGCTTTGCCTCACAGGAGATGCGATAGTCAGCTTTTCACTAGAAAATTTGGAAAATATTTCTGCCGAATTTATTCAATGGGAATTTAAAGGTGCTGCAATACAAACATCTAATGAGATAAACCCTGAAGTTGAGTTTATAGAAACAGGAAGACACGAGGTTCGCCTTACTGTAACTCCTGAGAACTGTACGGAGTCCTTAGTTACGATTAAAAAAATCATAAATGTCGCTGACTGTGAAAAAGAGCCTATCGCTAAACTCTTTTCTAATAAATTGGCAGTTGCAAAAGGTGAAGAAATTCAATTTACTGATGCCTCTTTAAATACCACCTCACGAGAGTGGGAGTTTCAAGGAGGTATGCCCGAGGCGTCTAAACTCCCATTTCCTATTGTGCGATATGACTCAGTAGGGATATACACTGTGCGGATAAACGCTCAAAATCCATTAGGGGATGAGAGTTCTTTGGTAGAAGATGACTTGATTACTGTTTATGAGTCTGGTGAGTGTAATTTTCTTTTTTTTCCATTATCAGGCAATCCTTCAGAAGGTATAGAGTCTGGAGCTGGTGGCTCTTTATCTGGGCATAATAATAATAGAATAGAAGCTTATGCTAATTGGTTTACTCTTGAAGCGGGTCAAGCGACATCTGGAGGTAGATTACAAGTTTCGAGGGTTAATTTTAATCAAAACGATCCTGCACGCATAAGTGTGAAATTGTGGAAAGGTAAAATTCCATCGGGCCCTGAAGAAATTCTTTTGGAGCGGTCGATATCATTTATTGAATTAAGAAATGCGATAAGAAATAATGATGGCTTTCTAGACGTATATTTCGAAGAACATATAGGTGGAGAATTGCTAAATAATGATGAGGTTCTTTTTTTTGGTATAGAGATCTTTTATGATAACCTTGGTCAGATGAGCCTGTTCTCTAATAGCCAAGGCGATTCAGAAGATTTTGGTACTAGAACTTACCTTAGGCTGAGCAATGGAGAATGGGGAAGCTATTCTGACGTTAGCTCCGGAGGATTCGTTTTTGATGCGGCTCTATTTCCTGCGGTAATACAATCTTCTCCATCAGTGATTCCAGAGTTTACCGTAAATGGGGAACTTTTAAATCAAGGTGATTCAATTGTAGCGCGCATAGGAGAAAGAATTGAATTAGAAGCTTTAAACGAAGATGGTCTTATCTACGAGTGGTCTATAACTGATGGTGTTTTGGATAATGCTGTACGTACGCGTACTAGTGTGGTGTTTGACCAACTAGGCACTAAGTTTATTACACTGACCACTCGTGATAATTGTGAAGCCGTCGCGAAGTCTCGCACTATTGTCGTTACAATGTTTGGCCAACAGTTAAGAGCTAATTTACTCTTGCTAGATGAAAAAAATAATGTCATTACTGATATTCAAAATTTACTTGTAAACAGTACCCTCAAATTAGACGCAAGTGGTTCAAGGGAATTTACCAGTCTTCGCTGGATTGGTCCAGATTGGTTTTTGGAGCAGCTTGTTGAGGATGCGCTGATACAAGAGGTAGTTCTTAAAGAAGTTGGTTTTTACGAAATAGGTATAGAGGTTTCTCATTTAGATATTCGTGCAGCTAGAAGAGTACAAACATTGAGAGTGAATTTTCCCCTTAATACAATAGACCAATCTAACTCTTTACGTTTATACCCAAACCCTACGAGCCATAATCTGACGCTAGCACTTTCCCAAATGGTTGCGGGTGCAGAAATAAAAATCTTTAATCTTAGTGGGGTATTAGTAGAACAGTTAAGTTTAGATAATTCAAGGAGTATTAATATAGATGTGTCCTCATATTCAGACGGGATATACATATTAAAATTTAAAAGCTCCGGCATCCAAGAGTCTCTACGATTTATTAAATATTAAATCGGGCGATTACGCACTTTATTTGTTTTAAAGCCCATTGTTTCTTACCATTGGGATCAATAATTAATATACACGCTTCAATGGTAAAACTGAGATCCGTTTTCCTTCACCTTAGGTTTCCTTTTTCATTCTTTCTTGCGCCAGTCTATTTTTTTACTCTTGCCGTTGTGCAAGAATATGAATGGAGTGAGGCTCTGTGGGTCTTTTTGATATTACATTTTTTGGTGTACCCAGCTAGCAATGGGTTTAATAGCTATTTTGATAAGGATGAAGGGCCTATTGGTGGACTTGAAAAACCACCCAAGGTGAATGTAGCTCTCTATTATACCTCAAATGTTTTCGATATAATAGCGATCCTATTATCTTATTTATATGTCAATCAAGCTTTTCTATTGTTGCTCATAGTTTATATTTTGGCAAGCCGCGCCTACAGTCACCCTCTTACACGATGGAAGGCTAAGCCTATTTTGGGATGGTTGATAGCGGGCTTTTTCCAAGGTGCATTTACCTTTATTATGGTAGCTATAGGTCTTGGGCTTACGATTCACGAGGCACAACACCCTGCGATTGTATTTGGTGCAATATTAAGTAGTGTACTTTTATGGGGCAGCTTTCCAATGACTCAGATCTATCAACACGAGGAAGATCAAAAAAGAGGTGATTTGACGATGAGTATTATGTTAGGCAAGCATAATACCTTTGTGTTTACAGCGGTATGCTTTCTTCTAGCAAACGCAGGGTTTATTTATTTTTTTATCAATTATTTCAATCTACTATCAGCCCTATTATTTCAGGCAGCGTTATTGCCTGTTTTAGGTTTTTTTGTTTGGTGGATGTTTAACTCAGCAAAAGATGAAAGTTACATTAATTTTAAAAACACTATGCGACTTAATCTACTCTCCTCTTTGGTATTAAATCTTTATTTTATACTGCTGATATTTTTAGGGTATTGAATGCTTTAATCTTCTAATAAAAAATAGTTGTTTATAGCACCATGGATAGATTTTCAATTGTTTTTGATACAAGAATGTGTTAAGGGTGGATAGGTTAGCGACAGATGTCATAATGTGAATTGCAATATTTTATGTTATCTTTGAACTGTTTATATGATGATTAAAGCTCAACCTATCTATATTGTGGTTTTATCTTTTGCATCACTAAGATTAATTCATATTAAAGTCAATGCTATGAGATCTTTCTCCTTTTTAATTTTCTTATTGGGTGGTTTATATCTTTCAAGTTGCGACTTATTGGAAGATATTTTTGAGGATGATGGACTAAGTAATCAAGAAGTTGTTAATGGCTTGAGAGAAGCTTTGCGAGTTGGTACTGATAGTGCAGTAGCAAGAACCACTCGAACTGACGGGTTTTTCAGAGATGAGCTGATTAAAGTGGCCTTACCCCTTGATGTTATCAATGGTTTAGATGTAATTAAGTCTAGTACGATTTTGCGGCCAATTTATGAATCTACCTTAGCGAGCGTAGAAGAAGATCTTATACTTGCCATCAATAGAAGTGCTGAAAATGCAGCTACAAAAGCTGGGCCTATCTTTCGTGATGCAATAAGTTCAATAACTATCCAAGACGGTTTTGATATATTGAATGGTGATAATAGAGCAGCTACCGCCTTTTTAGCATCTAGGACATCCCAATCATTAAAAGACACCTTTGAGCCTGATATTGATGATGCATTAAATACACCACTTGTTTTAGGTTTGAGTGCAAATGTTCTTTATGAAAGATTTATTACAAATTATAATGCAATCGCAGAAAACCCTATAGTTACCAATCCGCTATCGCCCATTAACATTCCTGCCATCGAAACACAACGACTAGCTCCTCATGTCTCCGATAGGGCGATTGATGGTTTATTTGTTAAAGTTGGAGAAGAAGAAGAAAACATAAGGAATAACCCCACTGCTCGAGTTACCCAGCTATTAGAAAGAGTATTTGGTTCGTCAAACAACTAACTTTAAAAAAATTTGATAACATCAAATTAATGTTGTAAATAGAGAATTAAAATCCATTAAAGTCCTTTCTATCCATGAAGATAATTAGAATATCATCTTACATCATTGTTGGTATTGTCCTTGCCGCATTCTTTGGATTTAATATTTATATGGACCCTATCGTTCAAAACTTTGAACTTAAGCAGCTGATGCAGGTTTTTGATTATTGGACATGGATTAAGTATAGTCTCAATTTTGGTATTCTTGTAATTTTAGCCGCCATTGTAATAGATAATTTTTACATGCTTAAAATTAGAGAACGTATAAAGAATCTTGAAGAGGACAATATTATATTACGCTCAAAAGTGTATGAGCTAGAAGATAAAAGCACTAATGGTGACAAAATGTAAGATTAAATCTTTCCTTAAGTTAGCTTTTTCTAATATTTTTTATGCGTAATGCTCGGGACTTTTTTAATGACTCAAAGAGCTAGGTTAAAATGAATTTTTAGAATAGGGGCCATTTTTTTTCTTAACGGTATAAATATTCATTTTCGTCTAACACACATCCTACCTTTCTAGGTAGTTAGGAAACTGTTTTTAATAGATAAATTATTTTATCCAGCCTTAATGTGAAATAGCTTATTTTATCTAAATTGGTTGAATTTCAGCGAAAGTTTATGCTATTAAAGATTTGATTTATCAGGTCTAGTTTTATTCTTTTTACCCCTAACACACCGTCAAGCTTTATTTTTGGAAAAGTTTTTTATTTTTACAAAAGCAATGCTAAATTGAAAGTTTAACTATCTTGTCGATAGAAGCTTCAGTAATAAACGCTAACCTATTTAATCTCTGCTATGCTATCAAAAAGTTATGGTTGCTCGGTATATGGTGTGGATGCTCGCTTAATAACCATCGAGGTGAATGTTAGTAGTGGATTTAAATTTTTTTTGGTAGGCCTGCCTGATAATGCTGTAAAAGAAAGTCACCATCGCATTGAAACCGCGATTAAACACATAGGCATAGAGTATCCAAGAAAGAAGATTGTTATTAATATGGCACCTGCTGATATTAAAAAGGAAGGCGCTGCCTATGATTTACCCATAGCCTTAGCTATATTAAGAAGTGCACATTTAATTCAAGCTGAGAGCCTATCTGACTACATTGTAATGGGTGAATTGTCATTAGACGGCAGTCTACGTCCTATTAAAGGTGCTTTACCCATGGCAATAGAAGCTCGGAAGCTCGGATTTAAGGGGTTTATATTACCAAAGCAAAACGCATCTGAGGCGGCCATTGTCAATGATCTTGATATTATAGGGGTTGAATCACTGAGGGAGGCGATTGATCATCTTGAGGGTGTTCATTTAATAGCACCGCAAGTACAGGATACGCGCGATGTGTTTTTTAATACCCTTAATAGTTATGAATTCGATTTTTCTGATGTTCAAGGTCAAGAAAATATAAAGCGGGCTATGGAAATAGCAGCAGCTGGCGGCCATAATGTAATCATGATTGGACCTCCAGGATCTGGTAAAACCATGTTAGCGAAAAGACTTTCTACTATATTACCCCCTTTATCGCTTCATGAGGCTTTAGAAACCACCAAAATTCACTCGGTTGCCGGTCGGCTTGAGTCCAATGCTTCCCTTATTTCCACAAGACCTTTTCGTGCACCTCATCATACGATAAGTGATGTTGCTCTGGTAGGAGGAGGGGGAATACCGAATCCTGGTGAAATATCTCTTGCCAATAATGGCGTGTTATTTTTAGATGAATTGCCTGAATTTAAGCGAACTGTACTCGAGGTGATGCGTCAGCCACTTGAAGACAGAAAAGTTACTGTTTCAAGAGCAAAACTTTCTGTTGACTTCCCAGCTAATTTTATGCTTATAGCAAGCATGAACCCTTGTCCTTGTGGATATTACAATCATCCTGAGAAAGAATGTGTTTGTGCTCCAGGAGTGGTTCAAAGATATTTGAATAAAATTAGTGGTCCTTTGTTAGACAGGATTGATCTACATGTGGAGGTTACTCCAGTTTCTTTTGATGAAATGACGGGTAATAAACAAGTGGAAAAAAGTGAGGTCATCAGAGAAAGAGTTATTCAAGCTAGAGAAATACAAAAAAAGCGGTTTATTGATGATCCCGAAATTCATTCAAATGCTATGATGAACTCACAGCAGCTTAAAAAATATTGTGAATTAAGCTCTGCTGGTAAAACCTTGATTAAAACAGCCATGGAGCGACTTGGTTTAAGTGCAAGAGCCTATGATAGAATACTCAAGGTTGCTCGTACCATTGCCGACCTTTCTGCTAGTGAATCCATAGCCGTAGAACATTTAGCTGAGGCAATACAATATAGAAGCTTAGACCGTGACTCTTGGGCGGGCTAATTTTTTTTCAAAGCTTTCCAACCCTTTGATAGATTTTGGTGTCTTGTAAATAATTAGACCTTAGCATAAGACCATTATGAGCATAGTAGATAGAAACAAGACCATTTTCTATAAGGTGATTATCCTATTTTTCATCCTTGTGTCTAGTGTTTATTTTACTAAGTCAGATGAGTATCAAAGCTTAAGTCAAGCGATTGACAATTTTGTTGAAGATATTGTATCCCAAGATTTAACTATACTTTAAACTACACAATTAACCTACACAATTGAAAATTGCTCCTGATATTCAGTGAGCAATTTTTTTGTTTTAGAAGGTTGGTGTCTTAATCTCAGGTTGAATCTAATATCATTTTCTAATAAAAGTTTGCAAAAGAAATATACGTGAATCATTGGAACATCAATAAGACACCGCTTATTTCGTAGTAAGTAATATTTGATATGGTTTGTGCTAAAACAATTGTAAAAAACTTAGGCTATCTTTAAAATATCTACAATTAGTATGCTGCCGAAAGGGTTTTATATACTTACAGCCTTTCTAGGCTTTATGGCTGGCCTAAGAAAAACAATCATACTAAACGTCGCTTAAAATAATTTTAAGAGTGTAAATTCAGATGGCTTCTCAGAAAAACAATAATTTCATGACCTCTGTTAGAAAGATAGGTTGGAAATATTTTCTTATTTTTGCATTAAAAGATATTTAAAGAAATGAATACTATTTTATACGATGAGGTGCCATCCTTAGATCTGGCAGACTTCACTTCTGGTAGTCCAGAGGCAAAAGCAAAGTTTGTTGAAGACTTGGGTAAAGCTTATCAAAACATTGGTTTTGTAGCTATCAAAAATCATGGTCTTACCGATGATAAGACGGCCGCTCTTTACACAAGTATCCAAAAGTTTTTCCAACTACCAGATGCTGTAAAGCAAAAATATGAAAATGAGGCTTTAGCAGGACAAAGAGGCTATATCGGAAAAGGTAAAGAACATGCAAAAGGTAGAAATACTGGAGATTTAAAGGAGTTTTATCATGTTGGACAAGATATTCCTGAAGATGATCCTGATCCAATTAAAAGTGAGTATCCAAATAATATCTTTCCTGAAGAGATAGATGGATTCGAAGAAAACACACTTCACGCTTACAAAACCTTAGAAGCTGCGGGTGTACAAATGTTAAGAGCTATTGCATTGCATTTAGGCTTAGATGAAAATTACTTCGACGCTAAAGTAAAGCATGGCAACAGTATTTTGAGGCCAATCCATTACTTCCCTATTGAGAACCCTGATGAAGTTCCAGCTGATGCTGTAAGAGCTGCTGAACATGGTGATATCAATCTTATTACACTATTGATGGGAGCAAGTGCTGACGGCCTTCAAGTTTTGAGAAATGATGGAGAATGGATTCCAATTACTGCCTTACCCGATCAGGTAGTAGTGAATGTGGGCGATATGCTGAGTCGATTGACGAACAATAAATTGAAATCAACAATACATCGAGTAGTAAATCCACCAAAGGATAAGATGAACACAAGCAGGTATTCTATACCCTTCTTTATGCATCCTAGGTCAAATATGGATTTAAGTTGTCTGGATAATTGCATTGATGAAAATAATCCTAAAAAATATGAAGATATCACTGCTGGAGAATTTTTAGATCAAAGGCTAAGAGAAATTGGTCTCAAAAAGTAAATAAAAAGCCCTAATTGGGCTTTTTATTTTTATTAAGTGTATCGAAAAAGCGGTTAATTTAAAATTGGTTAGTTTTTGTCTACCAAATGTTCAATGAATATTTCATCCATTTTAACATAATTTAAAAAGGACGTGCTAGGTACGTTCGTTCTCCTGTATTTTTCTATCAATGTCAGGATTTTATCCTGTTTTTCTTTTTTGGCCTCCGAAACGGCTGTTTTTAATATTTTCACGAAAATTACTATGTGCTCACAGTTCTCTTTGCCCGCTAATCGAATTTGACGTTGTACGCTACTGATTAATTGTCCGAATAGATCCAACTCTCTCATGAGCGCATATTGTAAGGCCAGTATAGTTTTTACCTCCATGTGAGCGGTATTATATTTTTTAATGCTCACATGATTTAGTAAGTGATTGATCCAACGAGCGCCTTCATCATATTTCTCTGCATAATAGCAAGATAACGATCGATAAATTACATAGGTGATGTGTTTAGGAAGATCATTGGTGTCTTTTTCAAAATCAAGAAAAAGGCCTTCATTTTCCTCATAGAGGGTATCCTCATTCTCTAAGCGATTATGCCTTTTTATCTTTGTTAATAGAAACTGTGCCGGGAATGTAAACTGACTATAATTTGCAAGTAGTCTTGATGCTTCCTCATTTACCTCTTCAAAATAGCCTTCAGCTTTTCTAAATACTTTATAATGCGTATAATATTCTAGCTTTAAAAAGTCAAATACTAGCTTTAAGTGATAATAGATGCTGTCGTTGGGGTAGTTTTCAAAAATATCCTCTACTTTTTTTAGTATATCCTCTATGGGTTCAGAGGTATCAGCGGCAGAAATTTGTGAGTCATCTTCAAGTACAAAAAGCCTGTGAAATACGCTCATACAGCTTTGATAGACAAATAAACGATGGGAGTCATAGAGTTTAGCTACATTGGCCATTTCATCACAAAGCAGTGAAAGTCCAAGCTGATCGTGCTCATTGGCAGAAAGAAAATAGTTGCCATATTTCATGAAATATTCTGAAAGTAAATCCTCCGCCTTATCAACTGCTAATGTAAAAGCTACGTGCTTATTGTAAAGCTGACTATATTCAAATTGCTCTGGGGTATTGACGTGTAGTTTTTTTAAGGATTTGTATACAATGGTCAGCTCATTAGACAAGTCATAATCGATTAGTTCTTTTTCGAGTTTTTTTAAAGTAGCGATAGCTATGGTCTTCTTTTTGGTGAACATAATTTCGTTTATGTTCGCCACCTTTTTCAGAATGTCCGTTCGAGGACTTTCCATTTGCTCGAGCAAATACTCTTCAATTTTTTGATTTAGTCGTGACCTAAGTGTGTAATAAGCATTTGTATTTACACCTAACTCTTGCATGATTTTGGTGTCCGATACTTGTTTTTCTCTCATTGACTGTAGCAAATATGCTGATTTATCAGCACTACTTTCAATTAGAGATTGGTAGATTCCCTCGTAATCTTTCGTGGATAATTGTCTAATGATATTTTTAAGCTTGGCCATAAATTATCGGATTACTTTTATTCTTTGATTATAAGGCAACAAATAGTAAATGTAATGTTTTTTTGCATTTTTTTAATATTCATCGATCAAAAATTCAAGCTTACTTGAAAAAACTGTCTTTTTTTCGAAATTCATTATATTGACTCATCATAGAGCAGTCCATCTTTATTTGATTACGATTTTTCTTATTATCAGGCGGCCGCTTCATTGCTGGCTTTTGACGATAACCAATTTTTAGCACTTTCAAGATCATCAAATACTCTCAAGTCTCTGCCAGAAAATGACATAACAACTTTGATAAGTACTTTTGTAAAACCCGAAAGACCAACTACAGCGGATGCCTTGATATACGGTTTATTTGCTTTTGTTGTCTCCTTGATTACCTGTATCACATCTTTATCAAACCGAATGTTGGATACATTGATCAATGATAAAACTGATCCAAATTCGTAGGCTTTCATTTTTTGTTGACTTTTTTTACACAATTCAATAACCTCTTCTGGGTGACTGTCAGATAAATCAGTGTAATAAAGGTCGGTACCTTGATGTCGAAGGGTAGATAATTTAGCCATGTCATTTAAATTTTGATTCTTTAATTACGCTGCAATTAATGTACCTATATTTCTTGTTTTTGAAAAAAATATCCTCAGGTTTTTGACTAATGCCTTTATAAAATTTTAAAATAGATGTACGCCTTCAATTGGCAATAGTCTAGATATGACTTTTGATGATAGTCAAAGTTGCAAAAGCTTTCAGTTGCATGTAAGACTTCTTTTGTTATGTATTTTTTTACCCCCTCATTCAACATAAATAGATCAAATAGTGATGGCTTGTAGAAGCAAGGCTCCACTTAATCAATTGATATCGCTCAATTGTACTCTTTTGTGTTGTACTGGCTTTTGGGTATTTGAAGTTTGGGATGAGAATACTCTAGTGCCTCATTATATATGGCTGCCTCTTTCATTTATAGTAACATTCCTTTAGATTTGATATCTACAAAGAGCTATCAAAAATTTGACTCATGAAGACCATTTTATTGCCAACTGATTTTTCTATAGCCGCGCAAGCAGCAGAAGTATATGCTTTACAGCTAGCCAAAAAGGATAATTCAAATATTTTACTGCTTCATGCAAGCCCAAAGTCAATGATTGGTCATAAAAATATTGATGAAGCAAAGGCTAAGCTATCAGAGCTTTCAGATAGGCTATCGACTGAGCTACCTAATAGAGTGAGCACTCATTTATCTTCTTTGCCTACCGATCAAGCGATAGCCTCACTAGAAAAAGATAAAAAATTTGATTGGGTGGTTATCGGTACTCATGGGGTAGGGGGGATTAAAAAAAGGCTTTTTGGTAGTAATACTACCGCTGTGCTAGAGCACATCAAGTCTCCCATTATGGTTATCCCAGCCTCATGGAATTATAAGCCGATTAATAAAATACTGTACGCTACTAATTTTGATTATTCTGACTTTAAAAGTTTAAAGGCGCTGATCATTTTTGCAGAAAAAAACAAAGCCCAAGTAGAGGTGATACATGTTTCTGACAAGGACACTGAAGAAGAGGCTTCATTTATGAAATGGTATGAAGATCGAGCACGGCAGGAGGTCAATTATGTGGATTTGAGTTTTGATAGAATGGAGGGACATCAACCGTATGAATTGCTACTTTCTAAGGTGATTAATGAGGGTGTAGACATGTTGTGTCTGACCAAGAGATCAAGAAATAGTATATCCAAATGGCTTGATCGAGGAATGACAATGCGCTTGGTGCAAGCTGCAAAAGTTCCTGTACTGGTATTTTCCAGTCATGGCTTACAACCGAAACTATAAAAAAAAGGCATCCAAAATTTTGGATGCCCTTCGCTCTTTAATATTAATAAATAATTTAATCAGCTACTGTAAACAATCCATCGAGAGTTGTAACCGCAGCTGTAGGTAAAATAACCTCATCAATTACATGAACTACTCCATTGTTAGCGACTAGATCAGTTCTTAAGATATTGGCTTCTCTTTCTTCGTCATCAATTAAAGTGAACCCGCTAACTGTGAATGCAGCATCATCAAGAGCGGTATCAACATCACCATCTGATACGCCCGCAGAATAAACTAGTGCATTATCACCTACTAGGTGATACTGAAGAACTGGTACAAGACCTTCGCCCAATCCTAATACACCCTCAAGCGTAATATCTTCGGTATATCTTTCATCAAGAAATTCAACTAATTTTTCAAAAGCCTCATTGGTTGGTGCAAAAACGGTCCATGGCCCTGCATTAGCATCAGCAAACATTCCAGCTATACCAGCAGCATCTAAAGCAGCAACTAGTGAAGTAAGTCCATTAGCACCAGCTAAATCTGCAATCGTTAGTGGAGTTACATCTGGAGGTAATAATACTGATTCTACAATGTGAATAATTCCATTCCCACCATCAATATCAGCTTCGATTACGTCTATTCCATTGACCGTTATACCATCGATAGCAGGGTTTACCCATAACGTATTAATACCAGCAGGCTTTTGGCTTTCCAATGTGAAAGGATTAGCATCGAATTCGCTCGATAGCGTTGGCGCTCCAGCTACAGCATGATAAGTAAGAACTGCAGCAACAGCATCCTCTCCAAGTGTCGACACTAGTTCGTCTAATCCACTAACACCTACTACCTCAAACAAAGCTTCAAAAGCCGCATTGTTAGGAGCGAAAAGTGCTGTATAACTATTCTCGGGGTTAGATAATAGTACATCTAGACTTAATGCTTCTAACGCCGCACGTAAAATTGATAAATCCTCTCTCTCACCAGCTGCATCTATTACAGTAGTCGAAGGAGAAAGGCTAGGGGGTAATAATACCTCATCAATAATATGTACAACACCATTAGTTGCTCTAACGTCTGCAGTCACAACAGATGAGGATCCATTAAGTGTTACATTTCCGCCACTGACGGATACAGTGATAGTCTCACCTTGTAATGTGCTTACTTCCTGACCATCAGAAAGATCTGTTGATAAAGCAAGAGCACCAACTACGTGATACTGAAGAACTGCAGATAGTACTTCATCAGGAATATCACCCAGCGCATTCCAATCATCACTTGATGCTAAAAGTGCTTCAAATGCTGAATTGGTTGGCGCAAATACCGTAAAAGGTCCATCTCCGCTGACAGCATCAACAAGATTAGCTTGTCCTAATGCTGCAACTAAGATACTTAAATCTTCAGTTTCAGAAGCTATTTCCACAATTGACTGAGTAGCCTCGTCACCACCGTTGTCTACTGGTGGTACATCATCATCATCGGAGCATGCCGTGAAGCTAACTGCGAAAGCGAAAGCTAAAAGCATACTAAATCTTTGTAGAAAATTTAGGGAGTTGTTTTTTGTTTTCATAACTGTACGTAGGTTTTGTTAAAAAAAGTTACAATCAGAAATACTCTGAGTGATCATTTATGTTTGGTGTAATTTTGTAGACGGGAGGATGCTTATGTATAAGGTTTATTTGATGTTTAAACATTGTTAAATATTGTTTTCGTATATACATTGGCGTTCAACTAATAGATACTTCTATGCAATTTTATATCAAAAAATGAATATTTTTACTGGATTTCCTTGGTGTCTTATAACTAAAATGTGCATCTTTGGAGTGTAAAAATTCATGAGCCTTATGAAAGTTATGAATCCCGCTTACCTTCCTCAACTAGATAATCAGTTAGAAATAAAAGCCTTTTTATTGCTAAAGGCTGTTGTATTAAGCTATCATGGGCTTGACAAGGCGGAAAAAGAGCTTTTGTATGATACAGCCGAGAGCTTGAATGCGAGAGCTGAACTTGACTGGGCTTTTTATTTTATCAATACTGATCTAGATGATTTTTATGAAAGAGCCTGTGATTTCTTTCAGAAAGTAATTTCGCCGATGCCGAATGAAAAGAAGCTGGATTTTTTAAAGACAGTGTGGCGGGCTAATGACGCCAAAGGATACATTACTGAAATGGAAGCTACTGCTATGATTCGTATCGCTGCGAAGATCGATATTGAAGATGAGTTCATGGGAATGATTAGAAATGGATAATTTTAGATCGTTTGGATTTTGATGTTCCATTCTAGAAAAATAGCTACCGACGGTTAGTCAGTAGCATTTTTTGATATTTACTGCCAAAAATCCTTCAAAATTTCTATCCTTTGTTTTTATGTAAAGGATTATCTTCCTAAATTTGCAGATTCAAATGAAGAAACATTAAAAATATAATATATCAGAAGCGATGGGAAAGACCTTAAAACGAAAAAATCTAAAAAATAGACAAAGAGCTATTGCTAAGAAAGATGCAATTAAAAGATTGATCTTTGTTCCTGAAATTAAGTCAGTGGATGTAGAAGCCATTAAAAAAGAATTTGAAGCAAAAAAGTAAACTTCTCTGGGAGAAGCTAAAATTTTTCTTTTTACAGTGTTTTCATGGTTTTAAAGGTAGAAGAAATTTTCTTTTACCTTTTTTTTTGCTTTTAACCATGCATTTTAAAGTTTTATGCTGAGACGCTTGTTTGCACCTTAAATTTCAAAGGAAGTACTATGCTTTAAAAGCGCTGAAGGTGCTATATACCTAAGCACAGGGTGAAGCACTGTAAGAAATAGAAGCATAACTTCGCCCTAAAAGAGCGTAACAAAGTAACAAGTTGTGTCTTTTAAAGGCGTATATTTAATTTAGGGCTTGCATAAAAAGTCCCAAGTACTGCAGATTCGAGGCGGCAAAGCGAAGATGTATCGATATACCTCGAGCTGAAGCCAACAAAGAGGATGTTGTGCTTGGGGCTAAGCTACAAAATGTCGATTTAAGACATTTTGGTACAAGCATTTTCATTATTTTTGCTTAAAAACTATGCACGCAGATAAATAAAGTTTAGACTTTATGATTTATTTATCAACAATTTAGCTGTTTTTAAGCAGACCCTAATTCATGTAGTTATGCGGATAAGCATATAAAGTTTAAATTCGAATACTAAAAGCTACCTTTTTGAAACTAACTTATGAAAATATGCCTACTTTCTGATACCCATGGTTATTGGGATGAGCAACTTGAGAAATATGCTGATTCGGCAGACGAGATATGGCATGCAGGTGATGTAGGCGATGGCCTTGCTCTCGATGCATTAAATAGGTATATGAAAAAGACGGTAGCTGTATATGGAAATATTGATTCAGTTGAATTGAGGTCACAAGTTCCAGAATCTGTTAGTTTTGAAAGGTCGTCCTGTAGAATATTTATGACTCATATTTTGGGTAAGCCAGGTAAGTATAAGGCTTCATCAATGAAGTTCATTAAGGAATATTTGCCAAATATTGTGATTTGCGGACACTCTCATATACTTCACGTCTCACACAATAGACAACTTAAGCACCTTCATCTCAACCCTGGCGCTGTTGGGAGGCAAGGTTTTCACGCCATTCGAACACTGCTCACCTTCGATTTAAGCGCTCACGGAATAAATAATTTATGTGTTATAGAGTTGGGCAAGCGAGCCACCCTGGTAAAATGAATGAGGGAAATCTGATTTTTGTACTTATGAGCCTTTTTCATTAGAAGACTGTTTAGATGCTAGCCTTTTTTTTGGTAAAAAGAAGGTGATCTGAGTTCCCTTGCCTGTTTCTGACTTGACTTTAAATTCAGGGTCAAATCCGGAATCTGAAAGTTTTAATCTTGAAATCACAATTTCCATTCCTCTTGAGTCATGTAACTTATCTTTCTTTTGACCATTCATTCCCATACCATTATCAGATAAGGTAATTTTTATTTTTTCTTTAAAAGAGAATAGTTGAAGCGATAATTTTGGCTCTTGATTATTCTCATCAAAGGCGTGTTTGAAGATGTTTTCAATTAAGGGTTGAACAATCATAGGTTGTATCTGATATTCTTTCATTGATTTGATTTCCTTATCAGTAGGGAAATCAATAATTACAGGCTTATCACCTCTTCTTAGATTTTCTATCTCACAATACTGCTTTAAAAAATTCAATTCATCTATT
>JAFIEW010000017.1 GCA_020832375.1 Cyclobacteriaceae bacterium | reverse complement strand
ATGAGCTATAATAATATAAATATTGAAAACGTACTTTTACCGGACAACAATGATAAACAAAAGTAAAATACTTAGCTTTTTTTAACAAATCATCATTGGTTGAAGCTTTGCTTATTGATTAAGCCCGAATTATGCGTTAGAGTTCGTAATGAGAGTACAAAATGCAATAAAATCAAATATTTAGCGACTGAGGCATAGCACAGCTATGGTGAAGGCGATAAATACAACGAAGCGATTGATTTTGAAGCAGTTTGCGCTCGGAATAGAATTTCTAATGCTTATTCTGGATTAAAGATACTAGACTTAACCTTCATTGATCAAGCAACTTAGAATAGCATAAATTGTATAATAGCCTTTTTACAAGCATCAGGAAATCACTCAGATGAATTTAATATAGAAAGCGGAACTCGCCCCAAGCATCTTCTACAGCGGGGCCGTAGAGTATATTAGGGTTTTGCACATTACGGTGAAGCTTAAGTGCTCGTAAAGAGACTCGCTCTCTTAAAAAGCTAGCCATACCTGAATAATCAATTTGACCTTTTGTTTCCTGTAGCTTTTGAAGCAAGAAAAAAGTAAACAAACCATGACCTTCTTCATCGTAAGCAAAAGCCTGTTGATCACCTTGAGATGCAGAAAAGACCACTAAGTTTTCAGGAACAAAGTCAGACTTCGGCTCTATCCGTACATTCCTTGCCGCAACTAGCGGCTCTTCTCTGGCACCGCCCGAGAAACACGCATCTAGAAAAACGGTAACATTTTGCGAGGGATATTTACTTAATGATTGATAAAAATCAGAAAGCCCTATGGCGGTGCTTTCTAAAAAACCAGGTGCTGCATCTACTGGCATTAGATAAGCTTTCTCGCTTGCAGGGTCAGGGTATCCATGCCCAGCATAAAAAACAAAAACTTCGGCTCTACCATCTAATTGTTTAATGATGTTTTGAAGTAGGTTAATTTCCCTTCTCATCTCACCTGCAGTAGCGTTGATGGAGAGAAAGACCTGATCCTTGGGTATACCTAATGTATGATGAGCATATAAGGCAAAAATTCTCGCATCATGAGCTGCATAAGGCACATCACCAGCATTTCTTGATACAGAGGAGTAGTCCTCATTTCCAATTACTAAAGCATATCGGTTATGAAAGATGTTGGCAGATTGAGGAATATTACGATCTACCGCACTATAAATTTGAGCCTTACTGATCTTTATATCTTCTCTATTTTGGATATTATCTCCGAAACTTATACTTCTTCTAGCGGCGAGCTCTTGGTTGACAGCGGCCTTAGCAACGATAGGTTGCGCATATTGTTTAAACTTTTCTTGCAGTTCGATTCCAATCTCAATTTCAGGCTGGCTATATCTACGATTTGTAAAGAAGTCAAAACGGACCTCTCTACTTTGCCCTGGGCCTAAGCTTCCAATGAAGAAATTTGTTTCAGAAGCTGGAAAGATATTATCGGGTAATTTAGTAGCAAAACGAACAGAGTCTGCATTTCCTTGACCTAAGTTTTGAATGATCATCTGCAAGCTTGCTGTACTACCCAATTCAAGAGCACCCCCTCTTTCATTGGTGAATGAATAGTCTACTATTTGTACATCAGGACTTCTAAATTCCCTCAAGCGAATACTCACTTCTATCGGACTCGGTTCAAAGCCAAAGGCTTCTTCAAAGGAGAGCACAAAGTTTGCAGAGCCTTCAGGCAGTTGCTCATTGGCATAAAAAGGGATCTCAATTTTCTTCCTTTCATTGGCAGGTACTCTCCCTATTTGAAGCATTTTATCAAAGCTTAATCCGTTGATATTGTTGAGCTGCTGTAAACTCACGTGCATGCCTTGAGCTGCCTCTCTACTGGCGTTTACTAGATCAAAAGATAGAATCCCTTTTTCTTTACCCTCAATATAAGGCTGCCCATGTTGGTTGGAAAAAGTAATGTTCTCTACGCTCAATTGTATGGGTTGACTTGGTCTTACAAAATCCTGACTATCAATTGATCCTTTTATAACTTGATCTATGGATAAAGCGCGAAGCCCGCCTTTTGCACTACCCACCAAAATCATAGGGTTATGCGGACTAAAAGTGACAGCGGTTAACTCCCCCATACCTAAATCTCTTTCAGCAAGTAACAGTTGCTTTTCAGCATCGTAAATGCGCAACATCTTATCATTACTGACAGTAGCTAGAAACATGGAAGCGGGATCAAAAGCAATACTGTTGATAATTGCATTATGATCGTCAAACCGATGTATGAAATCTCCCGTTTCCACATCCCATAATAGTAATTTCCTATCTGTTCCACCGCTTGCCAGTATTTTACCATCTGCACTGTAAGCGAGGCTGGTGATACGGCCTTGATGTCCATAATAGATGCGCGTCCGCTGGCCCTCTCCAATGTCATAAACATGTATTTTCTTACCATTGCCGCCAACAACAATCTCAGTATTATTAGGGTGCCATGCCAAAGCAAGTAATGGGTTGATATGAACCCAGTCATGGATCTTTTTATAACTATCCAGCTCCCAAACTATAAGTTTACTATCTTGCCCTACAGACGCAATATGTTTTCCGTCTGGACTATAAGCTACATTGGTGATGTTTCGACCGTGACCTTTCAGTCGTTGATTCACAGCCCTTCTCTGTGCATCTAGCAAAACGACTTCATATCGATCATTGCCATAGGCCATGAAGTCGTCTAGTGGATCATAAGCGAGAGAAAACACTTTGAAGTTACCTAAAGGAAACGTTTCATCTTCTACCCCACTTTTTAAATTCCACAGTTTGATCGTACCATCAAGACTGGTGGAAGCTACCACATCGAAGCGAGGGCTCACATCGATCTCACTGATGAGTTGTTGATGTGCGTTTGGATGAAACCAACTCCCACTGTTTTGTGCTTTTAGGGTAAACACACTAAAAATTATAATAATGGAAAGTAAAGTCTTATTCACGGCGCTAATAATTTAATGGTCTGCAGGTGTATACTTCTTTCACTAGCATTAAGTTGGTATATCCAAGAAAGTAATGACTGAGCGGATATTTTTTCAGGGGCAGAGCTTTGGTCGGAATTGGCAAAAGGAAGCTTTAGCTCCTCTTTTGTAACCAGCAGTATCAATCGAAAATATTCCTCAGATTGATTTTCTGTAAACAATGTATAATTAATGGATCGGCGGGGGAAACGAATCGTCTGTTGGGCTGGTACAAGCTCTGATCGCTCAAAACTATTGGGATAAAGCCTCAGAGCCTCATTGGACTCATTGATTAAAAACAATTGGGCTTTACTATTTATAGTACTTGTAAGTTGGAGTTGGAGATGATCGCCCGACTGATAAACACTCCTTATCCCTTCTACTTGAATTCTAAAATTAGGGTCTCTTTCTCCCTTAGTAGGCATGACGCTAGCATTTGCCCGAAGGCGAACAGCAAACTCATCAGCAATATTGATAAATCGTTCTACAGCCAATATTTCCAATTCGCTGACGGTACCTTGTACATCGGTAATGATATCAGAAGTAAAGACTTGCTGTAAATTATCACCTCTTTCAAAGTTCATGAGGCTTTCGTAGGAGCTAATATTTTCTGCTATACCGGCTTTACGTAGCGCCTGAAGCCGAAGCTCTTGCTCTCCTTTTCGTATTGCTTGTCTGAGACTTAAATCATCTTGCAAGCTCACCTCCACTTCTAAGTTTGAAACTTTAATGGGTCGCTGAGCACAAGCTGAAAATGCTACAAATACAAAAAAGAGTAAAAAAAGCTTCGATTTCTGACGCATAAGTTGATTATGTTTTACGGACGCTGTCTGCTCAGCTCTTCCATCTCTCTATCAAAGATTTCTGTGAACTTTGCTTTGTCATAGTCTTGACGTAGAGCAGCTTCTCTTGATACTCTGTCAGCGATACTATTATTCAGATTGTCTTTGTTCATTTCCAAAGCAACCCAATACTGATAGCGACCATCGGCCAATTGAAACACTTTTTCATCCATAACTCTTACTCCAGTAAGTGACTGGTTGACGACGTTTCTGCTTAACTCTTCAAAACGGCTACTAAACTCTTGTGCATCTGTAAATGTTCTTTGGTTAGTATACTGATCAGTTACTGATTTGATTACTGACTCGATATTACTAGCCATTTCAGTACGAGCATTTTGCATGGCAATTTTCTTAGAAGTGGACAAGTCAGGCGATGTGCCAGTGCCTCTTGCTCTAAAGTTATCTTTGTCAGAACGATATTTACTTCCTTCAAACGGAATGGATAGTTCTGTGCTACCCTTAGTTACCGCTGTCTTTTTTGAACAAGAACTTAGTCCAAATGCCATAATCAAGCTTAAAGCCAATAGGCTACTTACTATGCGTAGATTTTTCATAATTGGTGTTTTTAAATAAAAGTTTGAATACTTATTGATTTCATTTAATCACCTCGTTGGGTGAAGATTTCATCTTCATGAAGATTTCATCTTCATTAAAGAGAAGAATAAAACGTTTATGCTTTCAATGCAGCGCTGCAATATACAGATTTACAAATTTTAATTGGTAGTTATACAAAGAAATTTGACATGAAATATTGTTAGTTGAAAGTTGACAAACAAAAGTGCTTTTTATCGTATATCAAGCATAATTGAAGATCAAAACAAAAATCAGACCATGTTTAAAAAAATTATTCTCTTAACCATTATTTTAGGCCTGCAATTGCAAACAGGCGCTACCCAAAATAGGCTTACACCCGAAAAACTTTGGGAATTTGATCAAGTATCTTCTCAACAACTTTCACCGGTAGGTGATAGAATGGTATACCTTGTCACAGAATATTCTCTTTCAGAAAACAAAGGAAATAGAGAAGTTTATCTCTATAATTTCAATGATGAATCAACCGAGCTTCTTCTGGAACAGGAATGGATGGCGTATGGGCTACAATGGCGACCTGATGGAAAAAAGGTGGGCTTCATGTCGCCCAAATCAGGTAGTGCTCAGTTTTTTGAGATAGACCTAGAAAGCAAGTCTGTTCGTCAAGTAACTGACTTTGAATCCTCTATCGGCAATACCAAATATTCACCAGGCATGAAATATATCAGCTTCACTAAAAAAGTAAAAATAGATGAAACACTGAAAGATAAACACGCTGATCTACCATTGGCCACTGCGCTAGCTTATGATGAGCTGATGTACCGTCACTGGGACTCATGGCATGACCATCAATTCGAACATGTCTTTTATGTAGCCTATGAAGAAAACAAATCCATAAAAAACGGTGAAACAGATATTATGTCTGGACAACGATTTCATTCACCCGTTCCTCCATTTGGAGGAGAGCAAGATATCATCTGGAGTAATGACGACCAAAATATCGTTTATGTGTCTAAAAAGCTTGAAGGAAAAGCCGCAGCTAAATCTACCAATACAGATATATACAGCTATAGCATAGAGAAGCAAAATACTACCAACCTCACTGAGGGGAAAATGGGGTACGACAATTACCCTCAATTTTCACCCGACGGAAAAATGATCGCATGGCTAAGTATGGAAAGAGATGGCTTCGAATCTGACAAAAAAGTACTACACATCCTTGACTGGACCAACACATCAAAACCCGCAATATCACTTAGTGATTCATTTGAAGAGAGTATCAGCGGATTTCGCTGGCTTCCTGAGAGTAATGGATTCTACTTCTATGCAGACACAAAAGGCACTGTACAACTTTATCAATTAAATTTATCCTCAGCTATTTTTGGCGAAATTAAAGTGCCCAAGGAGGATAATTTCAAGCAGATAAGCAATGGAACTCACAACTTGTCGGGAGTTCACATCAGTCAAGACGGTGCTATTATCAGCAGCTTTAGCACACATGCTCATCCCACGGAAATCGTAAAAGTAAATCCCCAAAGCGGCGATCTTAAGTGGATCACCAAAAGAAATAATGAGCGGCTTGAAGCGATGAACTTTGGAAAGACGGAAGAGCATTGGGTCACTACCACCGACGGGAAAAAAATGCAAGTGTGGGTAACGCTACCGCCAGACTTTGACCCTAACAAAAAATACCCTGCTCTGCTTTACTGCCAAGGCGGACCACAAGCGGCCATCAGTCAATACTTTTCTTTCCGATGGAACTTCCAAGCCATGGCAGCACAAGGCTATGTAGTCATTGCTCCCAACAGAAGAGGCTTACCAGGCTTTGGAAGGGAGTGGAATGATGCTATTAGCCAAGATTGGGGCGGGCAAGCCATCCGTGATTATCTTAAAGCTTCCGATAGCATCTCAGCACTGCCCTATATCGATGAAAACCGCCTTGGTGCTGTAGGTGCTAGTTATGGCGGCTACTCGGTTTACTTTCTCGCGGGCTTGCACGAGGGAAGATTCAAAACATTCATAAGCCATGCAGGGCTCTTTAATCTGGAAAGCTGGTATGGTAGTACGGAGGAGATGTTTTTTGCTAATTGGGATATTGGAGGTGCTTATTGGGATGAAAACCCACCAGAAAGCTACAGCAAATTTTCACCCCACCGCTTTGCTCAGAATTGGGATACACCAATACTCGTAATCCATGGCCAAAAAGACTACCGAGTACCTGTAAGTCAGGGTATGGAGGCATTTAATGCCGCTCAATTACAGGGTGTTCAGAGTAAATTTTTATATTTCCCCGACGAAAACCACTGGATATTAAAACCTCAAAACAATGTACTTTGGCATCGCGAATTTTTTGACTGGCTGGGTACCTACTTAAAATAAACTTTTAAGGGGGATGTGAATATTCATAAGAGTAGGCTAATGAATATTCACATCCCCCTTTTTTATCAGCTCCACTGTCGAAGTGGCTGGACAATTAGAGAATCACGTCATTCAACCCGGATTATGCGTTAGGTTCGTTATGAGAGCTAAAAATACAAGAAAATCAAGTATTTAACGACTAAGGCATAGTGCCGCTATGGTGAAGGCGTTAAATGCAGCGAAGCGTTTGATTTTGAAGTATTTTAGCTCGGAATAGAAATTCTAATGCATATTCCGGGTTCAACTACTCAAAAATTTTTCTTTGTACGCCAAGCAATCATTTTAGAAATAGCTCTAAAACGGATTTAATCAGCTATACTACTCGCCTCATTCCACCTCATCTCTTTTTCTAATGCCACAATTAGCAATTACCACTTCAATGCCTTTAAAAAATATTGGATTCTAATGTGATAAAAATCAATGTTGAATTGTAAGTGATCGTATAATTTTGTACTTTTCATTGGTTGTGATTTTTACAACTGATAAGCAAACGAAAACAATATTCAGCCCAGCGAAATTTCTGGAATAATATATATGGAGGCAATCGATTTAGAAGCAGAAAAATCAGAAATCTTACGAAAATATAGAAAGGTACTCAAAAGTGCGAAGCCATTACTAAAGCCTGGAGATGCAAAAATCATAAAAAAGGCTTTTCAAACATCTATGGAGGCTCATAGCGAAATGCGAAGAAAATCGGGTGAGCCTTATATTTTCCATCCCCTGGCTGTAGCACAGATTTGTATTGATGAAATAGGCCTTGGCACCACCTCTATTGTTTCGGCACTACTTCACGATGTGGTAGAAGATACAGAGTGGGAAATCAAAGATATAGATCGGGACTTTGGGAAAAAGGTAGCTCGGATCATCGATGGATTGACCAAGATCTCTGGTGTTTTTGAACACGGTACGAGCGAGCAGGCTGAGAATTTCCGTAAGATGTTGCTTACTTTATCGGAAGATGTGCGAGTGATCTTAGTGAAGTTGGCTGACCGACTGCACAATATGCGGACTCTTGACAGTATGCCAGAGCACAAGAAGCTCAAAATTGCTAGTGAAACGATCTACCTATACGCACCATTAGCACATAGGCTTGGACTTTATGCTATCAAGTCGGAGTTAGAAGACCTTTACCTGAAGCATACCGAGCCAGATACCTATCGTATGATTGCGGACAAAATAGCGGAATCTAAAGGTGCCCGAAATCGCTTCATAAGAAACTTTATCCGTCCCATAGAGGCAAAGCTAAAAATAGAAAATCTGCCTTTTCAAATTAAAGGTCGACCAAAATCTATCTATTCAATTCGTAATAAGATGAAGAAGCAAAATATCAGCTTCGAGAAGGTATATGACCTTTTTGCGATTCGGATTATTTTGGATGTAGAAACAGATAAAGAAAAGGCTGCATGTTGGCAAGCCTATTCTATTGTAACTGATTTTTATAAGCCAAATCCCGATCGGTTACGAGACTGGATATCTACCCCAAAATCCAATGGATATGAGTCGCTACACACCACTGTAATGAGTAATCCAGGTCAATGGGTGGAGGTACAAATCAGGACAAAACGAATGGATGAAATAGCTGAGAAGGGATATGCTGCGCACTGGAAGTACAAGGAAGGCCACGCCAATAAAAATAAAAAAGGAGGACTAGAAGAGTGGATCAATAAAGTGAGAGATCTACTAGAACAAAATGACACAAGTGCAATTGAATTCATCGATGACTTCAGAGGAAATCTGTTCAATGAGGAGGTGTTTGTGTTTACCCCCAAAGGTGAGTTAAAAACACTACCCAATGGTGCTACCGCACTTGACTTTGCCTTTGATATACATACCGAAGTGGGTGCACACTGTTTGGGAGCAAAAGTAAACAACCGCTTGGTGTCTATAGACTATGTTTTGAACAATGGCGACCAAGTAGAAATACTAACCAGCAAAAAGCAAAAACCCAATGAGGATTGGTTGCGATTTGTGGTAAGCTCTCGCGCTAAGTCAAAGATCAAAGATATCTTGAAAGAAGATAAGAAGGAGGCAGCATCTTTAGGAAAGGAAATAGTAGAGCGCAAGCTTAAGCAGCTCAAAATGCAATTGAAAGAAGAGGTAGTCAATCAACTGCGAGCCTATTTTGATGAGAAGACCCCCCTTGACCTCTTTTATAAAATCGGAAAGGGCATCATTGACCCTAAGGACATCAAGAAATTTCAAGAAGTAAGACATAACCTTGAAACAAAGAAGAAGGATAAAATCTCTGATTCGAAGTCATTGAGGAAGGAGATCTCAGCGATAAAAGGCACTGATAGAGATATTTTATTGATTGGCGAGGACATGGATGTGATCGACTACAAATTTGCAAAATGTTGCAACCCCATACCTGGCGATGATGTTTTTGGCTTTGTCACAGTAAATGAAGGGATCAAAATTCATCGCAATAGCTGTCCTAACTCCGCCGAGCTCTTAAGTAAGTATGGTTATCGCGTTGTGAAAGCCAAGTGGACCTCTCAGAAGAAATTAATCTTCTTAGCGGGCCTCAAGATTGTAGGCACCGACCGTGTCGGGTTAATTAGTGATATCACCACGCTTATCTCTAGCGAACATAAAGTAAATATGAGATCAATTACTGTGGATTCGAAGAATGGCATTTTCGAGGGAAACATCATGCTCTACGTGGAAGGCACCCAGCACTTAGATAACCTTATAGAAAACCTAGAATCAGTTGGCGGGGTGCTTAAGGTAAGCCGATACGATAACCTCGACGAGCATGAAAATGTAGAAGATTTGTAGAGAAAACCTTTAATAATGATACTTGTCCAGAGTCTTCTTTCCCGAAATTTATTTACTTTTACCACCCATTAAAAAAAGGGATTAATCAAATAGGGCGACAAAGTCAATAGAATAGACGATTTCCTATGCTATGAAGCATAGTAGATAGCGGTGGTCGTCTAAAACCAAAAGCATGGTATCAAAAAAATATATACTAAGAGTTACTGCAATATTGATTTTTATATTTTGGTCAGTATTAACTGCAGTAAACCTTTTGACTACTTTTAGCATATCCAATAACCTTCATAGTGGTACTACTAAAGAAGTATCAAATGTAGTGTATCTGCTATTCTTCTTAGCTGCATATTTTCATTACCGGTATCGTTTTTACCGATCTGAAAATTACAACTTCCAAGATCTTCTATGGAAGATCTTCATTTCTAGTACACTTACTTCTTTTTTCATTCTAGTGGTTTCTTTATTTTTTGATCGCTATTCTGAGCGCATGTTTTTCAACAATGCTATTGTCATCAATGCTACTTATCAAATTATACTAGGACTTATTACCGTAATCATGATCCATACATTTACAGTATGGAAAAAGCTAGTACTTTATCAAAAAAGCAAAAGGCTCTTTGTACAATGGCAAGTTTTTGAATATGCCATTTTAGCAGCTTTGCTATTCCCCTTTTTCAATTTTGATGTTTTTGACACCTACTATAATGTAATTTTATCGGTAGTCACGCTTTATGGAATATCAATTTCGGTAGGTAACCTTAAATGGGTGGTTTATCTCAACTTTAAGCAAAAATGGAAGGCCATCATCATTTTGCTGATTGTAGGTATCAACTTATCCTTTTTTATGCTCAACCTGCTAGCATATGAAGAGCTGGAGCTAATTATCTTTAAGCCACTTACCCATGTTGTCATTCCACTTATCTTTGCCTTCTTATTGATATATGGCCTTTTTTCAATTTTAGTTATTCTTTTTAACCTACCCACAAGTTCAGTTTTTGAAAGAAATTTTGAGGACGTTTTTAATTTTCAGCGCCTAAGTGAATCACCAGGAGCTAACATGAGTGAGGACCAAGTATATCACTTATTGATGGAAAGTGCATCAAGTGCAGTAATGGCAGATGCAGCATGGATATCTATTGATGAGGAGGGATCATCCGATCCAAAGAAAATTATTAGCACTGGAATCAATAAAAAGGAAATTGAACAAATCAGCAAAATAATCAAATCTGGATATGGGAAACGTTTTTTCGATGTCGGGATTATCCGTAGAAATGTAGCTGGAAGAATATCCATCCCTATCAGCCATCCTTCCTTCAAATCTGCCCTGCCTATACCGCTGATTGTACAAGAAAATAAAATTGGAGACTTATACTTACTTAAAGAGGTACCCGATGGCTTCACAGGTGAGATGATGACCACCATCAATATTTTCACTAGGCAGGCTAGCTTAGCAATTGAAAATAGGCAGCTCTTAGAAGACGCCATTGAAAACACCCGTTACAAGGAAGAGATTAAGATTGCTCGTCATGTTCATGCGAAGCTTATTCCACAAAGTGAATATCAATGCAAAGAATTTGAGGTCTCTGGGCTTGCACACTCTACGGACGAGGTTGGGGGTGACTATTTTGATTATAAAATCAGTGATGATGACAAGGTGCCATTCATCATTGGCGACGTAAGTGGCAAGGGTACCTCCGCTGCATTTCATACCTCACAGCTGAAAGCTGTATTTCATAGCTTGGGTTTGCTACAAATGCAACCAAAAGATTTTTTAATTTTGGCTAATCAAGCACTGAGTGAGTGTTTGGACGACCAATCCTTTATCACACTTACTTATGGTGTAATTGACAGAAGTAAAAGGCAGTTATATTTTGCTAGAGCTGGACATTGCCCTACCTATTACCTTTCTACAAATAAAGAAAATGGACACTTTTATTTTGGTAAATCACTCGGAATAGGCATTGTACGTAACGTTAGCTATAGAAACTTCGTAACCGAGGATTGTATCAGTTATCAAAAGGGAGATATAATAGCGCTATTTACCGATGGTATTACTGAATCTAGAAATGGTAGCAATGAAATGTTTTCTAGAGAAAGATTGGCTGAGATAATAGAAGCAAACCGCACAAAAAGTGCTATGCAAATCAAACAAATTGTCTTAGACGAGTTATTTAAGTTTTGCGGCACTGCTCACTTAAATGATGATTATACCTTACTGATTTTTAAGTTTTTATAAAACGAAATAGCTTCACACACGTAAATATGGTTAATATAAATAGCAAAGTAGATCAAGAAGACATTTGTATTTTAGAAATCTCTGGAGAGATAGATGCTAGCTCTTCCATACACCTCGACAATGCTATGAAAAAGGCAGTCAGTGAAGGATTCAAGAAAATAATTGTGGACTGTGATCAATTAGAGTATATATCTTCAGCTGGTTTAGGAGTATTTATGTCATATATCCAAGAGTTTAAAAATCTAAAAATCTCATTAGTGCTGTCAGGACTCAATGAAAATGTATTTAGTGTTTTTGAAATTCTTGGGCTGGATCAATTATTGGTACTAGAAGATACAGTAGAGAAGGCAAAGAAAAAAGTCAATGAAAATCCATAGTTTTAATTTTAATTGTAGCAAAAATAGGCTTAAAGATATACGATGTTTCGTAGATCAAGCGCTACAGTCATACTCATTTACTGATATTGAAAAACATAAAATGGTATTAGCTGTAGATGAGATCTGCGCTAACTTAATTATCCATTCTCACGAGTGCAATCCTGCACAAAATGTTAGACTCGAAATCAAAGAAAATGGGAACGACGGAATTATCTTTGAGATTACGGATAAAGGTAAAACCTTTAATGTCAAGAATTATAGAGAACCTAAAATCAATGAAATTGTAAAAGCTGGAAAAAAAGGTGGAGTAGGCTTACTACTCGTTAAAAGAATTATGGATAATGTAGAATGGTCAACCGAAAATGATAGAAACATTTGTCGGCTGTACAAAAAAATTGGATGAAATAACTGCTAAAATTGACTCAATCCAAACTGATTTTATACAGCACTTACATTTTTTAAATTGAGCTATTTTTTAAAAATAATAAATCGATCTCTCGATCGAATGTCTTTTATAACTTCTCTCTCCTTAAAATCAAATTCTTCACTAAAAATCATCAAATCGCTTGCATGCGCTTCATTGATTTCAAAATAAAACCTCCCACCCTCTTTTAATAAAGTATAGTAATTATTGATGATCTGTTTGTAAAAAATCAACGGATCCTCATCCTCAACAAACAAAGCCAAATGAGGCTCATAGGCTGTTACATTGGTATTCATGAGCCTTTTCTCAGAGTTTTTTACATAAGGAGGGTTAGACACCACAAAGTCTAATTTCAGATCGATCGCCATATCATTGAGAACATCTCCCTGTATAAAATCAATCTTTTGTGCATGAAGAGCCGCATTTGCACGAGCTTTATCGAGAGCTTCTTTGCTTAACTCCAAACCATAAGCTTTACTTTGTTTTAAATAGTAAGATAGAGCAACAGCAATACAACCACTACCCGAGCAAAGATCTATAAACGTAAGTTCCTTTTGAAACTTATGTTGCTTGAGGATGATATAAACTAATTCTTCTGTTTCTGGACGTGGGATGAGCGTATGCTCATTGACCATCATTTTCAAATCAGCAAAAGTAGTATAACCTAAGACATATTGTATTGGCTTTGACTGTAAGAGCTGGGGCAAAACTGTTAGCATCTGCTTCAATTGCTCGGGTGTAGGCTCAACCCCCATAACCACTTGACTGAAATTGAAACCAGCTAACTCTTCAAACAACACTCTAGTAATAGCTCTGGCTTCATGCTCACCCCAGACAGGTTGTAACTGATTTTGTATTTCAAGAAAGGCTTTAGAGTACATAAGTTAGCTTTAATCTTCTAAATATCGGTTAAGTCGCTTTCTCAGCCAGCTAATTGGATTGTCTGGCCTGGCCTTAGCCATTTGTTCATCTACGGAAGCTTGTTTTTCAGCATACTGCTGTGGATAGATCACCATAAAGCTGTTGCTCTCGAAGCTATCAGATAAGGTTTTAGGGAGTATGTCCATAAATGGATTATAGGAGGGAGTCCCTTTTCTTGAGCTAATCACTACGATCAAATCATCTTTTTTAACCACATCGGCAATTTCATGAAAATCATCCCAATTATCGAAATTACGATAGGTTGTATCTACTTTTGGTGATTTGGCAGCAAATGCTTGATCAATCGCTATTTTTTCACCTATCTGGCAATAAATAATTATTTCTGTACCAATTTGGTTAGCCAAGGTTTTCACGGTTTGAACCCAATAACTAAAGCCTATCTCTTGGGTAGCAAAAGAAGGGATAACTAAGAAAAGCTTTTTCATGGTATTGAGCGGCTGACTATGCTTGGTGATGAGAAGCATCTCATCGCTATTATTGATTAAATAGTCCAATACAGAACCAAACATTTTATCCTTATTGGTAATATCAGCATTCCAACCTATCACTACTTCGGTAATCCTAAATTCTTTAATTGCTCGAGAAATCCCAAAAGGTATATTAGAATCAACCCGAGTAATAACTTGTGCTATGGTATCTGTAGCTGATGCCTCCACTACAGCCGCATCTAACATTTCCTTTTTGCGAAGCACCTGCTTGTCTGCGGTGTCATCATCTGCCACAACCGCCAAAGGGTAAATAGGCTCTTTTTGTCCTTTTTGCTTGATCATGACCGCAAGGTCTACAAGAAGTCGTATTGATTCTGGATTGGCAATAGGAAGTAAAATCCGCTGCAAGCCTTGTTCTTCTTCCGGCTCTTTCTGTGCTTCAATAATAGCTTGCTTTGTCCCTGCCTTTGACGTTAAAATAGAGCTAAAAAGAGCGGTACCCAGAATCATAATGATAGTACCATTTAAAACATCATCCGTAAAAATCTCTAAATTAACGCCAACTAAAACAACCGCGAGGGTTGCAGCTGCCTGGGCAGAGGAAAGTCCCATCATTAATTGACCTTCGACAGCGCTTAATTTAAAGAATCTTTGAGTGATATAAGCTGCCAAGATCTTGGCAAATAGGGCTACGAAAAGCATAGTACCCGCGATAAGTAGAGCTCCACCTCCACTAAAAAAAGCGCTAACATCCACCAACATCCCCGTACCAATCAAAAAGAAAGGTATGAACAAGGCATTCCCTACAAATGCTATCCGATTCATTAAAGCGGAGTTTTTAGGGATGAGGCTATTCAATGCTAAGCCTGTAAAAAAGGCTCCAATAATCGGCTGCATTTGAGCGGCTACTGCTAGATTGGCGCCAAAAAAGACCATCGCTAGCACAAATATATATTGTGACACATTACCTTCTACCGTTTTAAAAAACTTCCTGGCGATAATTGGAAATATGAAAAACATAATCCCCACAAAAAAAGAAACCGAAAGGCCTAATTGAACCCAAAAGCTACCATCTAAGCCCCCCTCTTTTACCATGCCCGCTACGATAGCCAACACCAGTAAAGCCCCCGTATCAGTAATGATGGTGCCTCCAACTACAATATTGACTGCCTTAGACTTACTCAACCCCAAATTCGAGGCTATAGGATAGGAAAGTAAAGTATGCGAAGCAAACATACTCGCAAGTAGAAGAGAGGCATAAAGATCAAATTTCAAAAAATAAAGTGCAACCAGAATACCTAAAGCTAAAGGAACCGTGAAAGAAATGCTACCAAATACAATCGATCGGTTACGATTCTTTTTAAACTCATTAAGATCAATCTCTAGTCCTGCCATAAACATAATGTAGAGTAAACCTACAGTACTGAAAAGCTCAATACTTTTATCTCGTACAAGGATATTAGATCCATCCTCGCCGAGCATCACACCCGCAAGAATCAAACCAATAAGGCCCGGAATTTTAAACCGCTCAAGGAGTAGCGGTGAAAGTAGTATGACCATCAATACCAAAAAGAAGATCAGTGTTGGCTCTTCTATAGGCAAGGCAATAAGATCTATTATATCAAGTATCATTGTGTACATTCTTACTCAGTTAGGATGAGCTCATAAAAAATGTTTAAAACAAGATCAAATATACTTCATTTATTGGTTTTTGTTGTGCAACCAGTACCCATATATAAGCTAAACTAGCCCTCCTTTTTGGATTCTACTTTTTTATGCCCTACGTCTAAATGAGTAATAGTGGTCATTTACCTTTTCTATTTACTCTTTATGAAGTTTTAGGATTAAAATTTAAAATTAGTACTATTTTTGATAGCTTAAAAATACCTAAAGCTACAGTATAATATATCGTCTATTGCTTTTAATTTAATGATCATATGAAACAGTCTTATACTTTCATGATGTTCAATACCTTGGCAATAAGCTTGGTACTACTTCTGTCTTATCAAGTCACTCATGCCCAAGAGTTTAACTTAGGAGTGGATGCAGTGGTGGGCACTGCCAACAGTAATAAAAACTTCACTACGGCACTTTGTCATCCTAATCCTTATGAAGGGCTTACGATCAGACTAAGAAATTTCGCTGGAGACTTTACTCTCAACGAACCTATAAGAGCAAATGTGACTGCAAGAATAGAACGAATTGAACCCGACATAGAATTACTTATTGACTTAAGCGAAAATTTTATTTTGGAGCCAGAACCAGGGTTTAGTGTGTTTTTTCTTGGGGGACGTCAGAATGTAACTTTTGAATCAGGGTCCTTCGATTTAAGCCAAGAGGGCAAATATAAAATCACCATCAATGCAGATTTTTTTGATATTGACGGAAATCCTCTTAATAATATTAATGATGAGGGGCCGCGCGAATTAATAATCCGTAGTATTACTGAAAACCCGTTTCCAGAAAACATCACCCGTATTCATGACTTCGATGATTTTGAAAATACTAATGATTGGAAAGAAGGATTTTGGAGCACTACCCTTGCTGATGACAGCATTTCAATAGAAAACAACGGCATCTACAACTCAAAAGCATTAAACATCATTAGTGCCGCTAATTCTGGTTCATCACAAATAATTACACCACCACATTTTCTTCCAAATGAAGGTAGAATGGGGATGCTAGTAAAAATATTAAATGAACCATCTGGTGAGGATATATCATCTAATGTATTAAATGGTCAATTTTGGCTCACTGCAAGTACAATCATTGACTGTGATCTTGAAGATACGGCTTCCGAACCTATGGTCTTAGAAAGTTTTACTATTAGCAACTTCCTGAATGGCTACTATTACTTAGAGGCACTTTATGAGATTTCTGCGTCACAAGCAATTGATGAACTACAGAGGGTTGCCATCAGCTTCAATCACAATACCTCCGACCAAACCATAAAGGTATTAATTGATCATGTCGTCATTGCTCCCTTTGATGCAGATGCGCCAATAATTTCAGACTTCGTTTTCGATAATCAATCTTGCACACCCGACGAAACGAGTGCTATCGTAGAGTGGAACTTTAACAATGCCCCAGCTGATCACTTCTTTAGAATCGACGCACTCAATACCAATGGGCTTATTAATAAAACCTCACTAAGCTTTGAAAACTCTGACTTTAACTGGTCAGCCACCTTAGGTAATCAAGTACAATCAGCATTTATCACTTCGAAAAGCTTAGGAAACGGGGACTTACAGGACTATATTTTTGAAATAAACCCAGTCAATACTCTTTATAGAGATGAATATGTCCTCAACCTAGCGCTGGCAGAAGATTTGCTTATTGAAAGCATCAATCTTTTGGGGTGGGACACCCCAGTACCAACAGATGCTTTCTTACCTTCTTTTGCTCAGGTAAATCAGTTTGGTGTGCCTATTATTGGTATTGACATAAATGGTATCAACCAGGGAGAGAATAGCACTTTCATTAATAGCCCTGAAGTCTTTTTCGAAGCGAAATCAAGAGTTTCTTTGGATTTCACGGCCTACATAGCTGGAGAGCTAACCACAGATGGGCAAGGAAATACTATTTTTTCTGAAGAACCTGTGTTTCACCCAGGAGACGAAATAAGCATCCAACTAGTGGGTACATGCAGTGAAATCGTATACGACGAAATTATATATACATCTTTAGCGCCTGAACTTATTGCGCAACAGCTTCCTATTGAACTCATTGCTAATGTAGACGATGATGACTTTTTGCAGTTACAGGTGACTATAAGTTCTCAGTTAACATTAACATCAGATTTTGTCTTTTTAATTTTTGATGGTTTGAGCTTTACTAAACAATGCCCGATTTTCCCTTCTAACTTTTTAGAGGTGCAAGAAAATTATGCTTTTAATACCAACTTCCTTTTGGCTATCGAGCCTGTAGACGGTATAGAGACTTACAATTGGCAGGCCTCCGAAGGCGTGGATATTCAGTCGCAAGATAACCAAGCCACTATTTCTATCGGCTTTAATGCTACTTTTCCCGTCGAAATTAGTGTAAGTTCCGATGAGCTTTGTGATCCTGAGGAAAGTATTAATCTAGTAATATCTCTTGAAGAGATGCTCATCCCAAGTACTCCTGATTCAATATCTGGGCCTTTGGTCATCACCAATAGAGAGGCACTGGTACTTTACAGTGTCAGCTCAGACGAAACAGCTGAAAGATACCAATGGGAGGTAAGCGGTGGAGCACAATTTATGGATGATATTAATATAGGCACAGAAATAAATATTGACTTTTCTACTGTCACCGACACCATAATAACCCTTTCTGTAGTAGCCGTGAACCCAAGAGGCGAAAGCGAGGAAAAAAGTATTGCAATTGCTGTTGAGCCTGAAGAAGATCCAACTTTTGAACTAAAAGGAACGATAACCTCCGAAGGCTTAAGTCTTGAAAACATAGAAGTAGGTCTTTACCGGCAGTCTACTACCCTTTTTGATACAGTAGGCTTTGTACTTACAAATAACCAGGGGGAGTATCTCTTCGAAAACCTTCAGGAGGGGAATTACTTACTCAGTGCTAGAGGTGGCGAAGAATTTCTACTGACATTTTCGGGTAACCGAACTCAATGGAATAGGGCAACCATCATTGAGGTCAATGCAAACATAAATTTCGATATAGAAATGAGGAGGCCTGAGGCTATACCAGATGATATCCCACCTGGAGAAGGTGCTATTGCCGGAACACTAGATAGAGAAACTACCGCTGAAGGCAGAGTGCTCGACAGATCGAGGGTAAGAGGTGCTGGTGTGAGCATTGGATTAGTCCGCACACAAATTAGACAGCTTGAGGAAGAAATTATCATTATTGGTGTTCGCTATACAGATGAAAGCGGTAACTTTAGATTTAATAATTTAGGTCCAGCAACATATGTTTTGGGTTTTGAAATACCTGGAACAACTTTAGACCCTTCTTCCCAAGTAAGGATCACCATCGGTCCAAACGACACTGGAGATCGACCTACGAATATTTCGGCTACCATTAATCAAAATGGTATCATCACAGTTAGAAAGGAGTCTGTCCTACACATCGATATGGAAAAAGAATTAAAGTTATTTCCAAATCCTGTTTCCAACAGCCTTAGAATTAAGAGAAACTTTGACATAAGCGACCCGATTAAATATCACATTATCAATACTAAAGGAATGAGAGTAATGAGTGGGCTTTTAAATAGCTGGGATGACGCGCTAGAGGTAGGCCAACTAAAGTCAGGAGTCTACCTATTTCATTTAGACGACGGAGGAAGCTTTAATAAAAGTATTCGATTTATAAAAAACTAGCAGGGGTAATTTAAATAATTATCATTTCACCATAACCGTATGTTTTCTTCAATGTGAAGTATCCTTGGTAAATTCATAAAATATCATTGTAATGACCGGAAAGCCACTGATAGCGCAGTGGCTTTTTTCACCATAATCCTAGCTGACAACTTGCAGCATAGTAATGAGTTAAACTATCTCAAATATTTGTATCGTAAAACATAATTATGCCATCGTGAATAAAAATGCAAGCATATTCATTAAGATTGATCATAATGATATCTGGTCGCTTATATATAGTGAAAGCTACATCCTCAAAAGCGCATAGATGTAAAGGAAAGTACAAAGATATAATGAAAGCATATGAACAGATCATTCGAGAAAAACAAGCCATTTTAGGTGAGCAAACACGAAACCTTTTTTAAGCAAGCGAGTTTTTAATTCCTTATAAACGAATCATAATACGTTTCTTCGTATTAATATTGCAACAAAATAAACACAATCCCTCAAATGAGTAAAATGGATCGTATTGGCGTATTACTCGTCAACTTGGGGACACCCGATAGCCCAAGTACAGCTGATGTAAGAAAATACCTTCGAGAATTTCTGATGGACAAAAGGGTCATTGATATTCCTGCTATTTTCAGATGGCCTTTGGTAAATCTTATTATTGGACCATTTCGTGCTCCAAAGTCTGCAAAAACCTATCAAGAGTTATGGGAAGATCGTGGATCGCCCCTTATGTTTTATGGTGAAGATGTGAGAGATTTATTACAGAAGGAATTACCAGAAAATTATGATGTAGTTTTGGCCATGCGGTATCAAAGTCCTAGCATTGAAAATGGCTTACAAGAACTCATTGATAAGGACGTAAAAAAAATCATCGTGCTCCCACTATTCCCCCAATATGCAAGTGCAACTACTGGTTCGGTTCACGATAAAGTGATGGAGATAATGAGTAAAAAACAGATTATTCCTGACCTAGAGTTCATTTCGAATTTCGTAGAAGAGCCGCTATTTATCGAAACGATCAAGGAACGTGCTAAAGAGAAAATGAATGAGATCTCTGATTACGACCATTATCTATTTTCATTTCATGGTATCCCTGAACGACAAATTAAAAAAGGATCAAAAGATGGCTATTGCCAACTAGGTAAATGTTGTAATACTTACAATAAGAAAAATAGACTATGCTATCGTGCACAATGTTTCCACACCGCACGTCAAGCAGCTGAAGCTATCGGCATACCAGAAGATAAATATGATGTGGTTTTTCAGTCTAGGTTAGGTACTGACCCATGGATAAAGCCCTATGCTGAAGATGTTTTCAAAGCGTTACCATCGAAAGGAAAGAAAAAAGTATTAGCCTTTTCACCTTCTTTTATATCCGACTGTCTAGAAACGACTATTGAAGTAGGAGATGAGTTTAAGGAAGAGTTTGAAGAAGCTGGAGGAGAACATTGGGAGTTAGTACCCAGCTTAAATGATCACCCACTATTCGTACAATGCTTGAAAAAATTGGTACTTCGTAATTGAAGTACCAGTTATTGAAATACAAAAAACTTGAAGATGATGAAAATCAATCCTAACAAGAACATGATAATTGAGATTTTATTAATCCCATGCATCATCTTCAAGTTAAATGATGAAGGTCTACTTGGATCTTTCTTCCGAAAGAAATAACCCAACACCTCACCAAAATCAAAGTAATCTCTCCATGAATCAACATCCTTATCTGATTTTTTATTATTATCTTGAGCAGAGCTTTTTTCCTTATCCATTATAATCAATTTATACTTCTGTCACCTGTTTGGGTTCAATCCATTTACCATCCTGCCGAATAATCTCTATCAGTTCATCTACTGCTTTTCCACTCGAAACATTTTTCTTGACCACATCTTGACCTTTGTAAAGAGTGATTTTGCCTTTACCGCTTCCTACATATCCATAGTCTGCATCAGCCATCTCACCGGGACCATTAACAATACATCCCATAATACCAATCTTCACTCCTTTCAAATGATCTGTTCTTTTGCGAATCATTGCGGTCGTTTCTTGCAAGTCAAACAATGTTCTTCCGCATGAAGGACAAGAAATATATTCGGTTTTAGTCATCCTTTGACGACTAGCTTGTAAAACACCAAAACTGATGCTATTGTTTGTTTTTTGCGATCCTAATAGCTCCTGTTTACTACCCACACTTTTATTAAACAGCATAACTCCATCTCCAAACCCATCAATCAACAAACCTCCCATATCCGTAGCAGCATATAAATTAAGCTGAGAATCGGAAGCATTATCATATACTCTACGAACAACGCAAGGTACATTAACCTCTTTTTCATTAAGCGCATAAAAAGCCCTACGTAAATCTGCCATGGCATGCGCATTTTCGGTTTCTAGTACCAAAATAGCATTTCCTACTCTGCTCAAATCCTCATTAAGCCATTGATGAAGATCACTTGTTGATAAGCTTAAAAAGTAATATGATGGTAATGACGCTATCGACTTCCACTGACTCAGGCTTAATAAAGGAAGTTTATTTTTTTTATCAGAATGAGACAGCCAAGTAGAATAATTAAGAATCTCCCTTAAGCCGTTGGGTAGCATAAAGTTTATCGGACGGTCTCCTGAATAGATGTAATCACACCCAAGATCATTCATAGACCACTTGTCTAATTCTGGCAGATAAAAGTGGCCCACACTTTTTAAGTCAGCTACTTCAATGTCAAAATCCACCAGAGAGAAGTCCGCTATTACTCTAGGCACTTGGTCGCCTCCAAAGTTAAGTATTTCCTTAGTAGCTCTTTTACTGTACTCAAATGGGTTACCAGAAATTTTAATTACTTCAGGGATTTCAGAGTGTTCATGGCGCTGGGTATATCGATCTACTAATGCTCGTGCTACTGGAGCCTCCGCTTCAGGCTCTTCAGTAAGTGATACACGCACCGTATCACCAAGACCATCTTCCAATAATGTTCCAATACCTACAGCGGACTTAATTCTACCATCCTCACCATCACCAGCTTCCGTCACTCCTAAGTGGAGAGGGTAAGGTTGTAAACCTTCTTCATCTAACTTCTGCACCAGCAAGCGATAGGCTTGTACCATTACCTGTGGATTAGAAGACTTCATACTTACAACAATATCATAAAAATCAAGGTCCTCGCATATCCTGATAAACTCTAAGGCAGACTCTACCATACCGTATGGAGTATCCCCATATCTACTCATAATACGATCTGATAGAGAACCGTGATTGGTACCGATTCGCATGGCCGTACCGTGTTCTTTACAAATCTGTACAAGTGGAGAAAACTTCTCTTTAATTCTATTTAGCTCTTGCTGATAGCTTTCGTCAGTATATTCAATAACTTCAAACTTCTTCTTATCAGCATAATTTCCAGGGTTAACCCTGACTTTTTCCACAATTTTCGCCGCAAGCTCTGCTGCATTAGGTGTGAAATGAATATCTGCTACCAAAGGCACATGGTAGCCTCTTTTGTGTAATTCAGATCTTATATTTCTGAGGTTTTCAGCTTCTTTAATACTTGGAGCCGTAATCCGTACATATTCACAGCCTGCATCAACCATCCGAATTACTTGTTCTACTGAACCTTGAGTATCCATAGTATCTACCGTAGTCATGCTTTGGACGCGAATAGGATGATCTCCACCCATGGGAACACCACCTATATTGACCACTCTAGTCTTTCTACGCTTATATTGAGTTAGGCTAGTACAGTAAGAGATATTAAGCTTATCATTGGAATTGATACTCATTGTGAAAATGGTTTGATGTACAAAATCTTCGAATTGATTATAAGTAAAACGACAAAAAAGACGTTGCTGTTTTTTGCTTTTAACAACAAAAAGGCTCTTAAAATTCAAGAGCCTTTCATAATAATATAATCAGGTATAATAATACTGCTTGAGCAAACTGGATTTAATCAGTAGACTGAAGCAAGAATCATATTTTATTTTTTGCTTGATGAATCACCTAGAGAGCTATCTTTTTTCGCAGTCGCTGTACTACCGCTATCTGATTTTGAAATACTTTCACGCATATCTGTATCAGATTGAATATTTTGCATACGATAATAGTCCATAATACCAAGGTTGCCGTTTCTAAAGGCTTCAGCAATGGCTTGTGGAATTTCAGCCTCAGCCAAAGTAACCTTAGCTCGTGCCTCCTGCGTTTTAGCTTTCATTTCTTGCTCCTCTGCCACAGCCATTGCCCTTCTTTCTTCAGCTCTTGCTTCAGCAACTTTTAGGTCAGCATTCGCTTGATCAATCTGTAGCTTAGCACCAATATTAGTACCTACATCAACATCAGCAATGTCAATAGAAAGGATTTCAAAAGCAGTTCCTGAATCCAAACCACGTTGTAATACAACTTTAGATATCTTATCAGGATTTTCTAGCACCTGCTTATGGTTTTCAGCCGAACCGATTGAGGTTACTATACCCTCACCTACACGAGCCAATATAGTATCCTCACCAGCACCACCAACTAGCTGCTGAATATTAGCACGAAGGGTCACTCTTGCCACTGCAATTAATTGTATACCGTCAGCGGCTACTGCAGCAACTTTAGGAGTAGTGATTACCTTAGGGTTAACCGAAATTTGTACAGCCTCAAATACATCTCTACCCGCCAAGTCGATAGCTGTAGCTTGCTTAAAGCTCAAATTAATATTTGCTTTATCTGCAGAAATTAGGGCTTTTACCACATTTAGTAAGTTACCACCTGCAAGATAATGCGCTTCTAGTTCTTCTGATTCTACTTTTAGGCCAGCTTTTGTTGCTGTAATCATGGCATTCACTACTAAACTTGGTGGTACTTTTCTGATTCGCATAAACACCAGCTCCAATAAGCCCACCCGAACACCAGAAAATATGGCGGTAATCCATAAATTGACTGGTATGAAATAAAGTAATATAAATAGGAAGACTATACCTCCTAAAATAAGAAAAATCAAAGTTGTTGCATCCATCGAATAACTGTTAAATAGGTTTTACTATTATTTTTTTACCTTCCACTTTTATAATCTCAATTGGTGTACCTTCATCTACAAAGTCACCTTTTGATACAATTTCTATCCTCTTGTTGTGAAACTCTCCATACCCAAACGGACGGAGGGCACTAACGGTTTTGCCCTGCATACCTTTTTCAAATGGAAAATCTTCATCTTCATTAACTTTACCTTGGTTGTCTTTATTTAAAGAAAACCTAGACCATGAATTTTGCCTCAAAGCATAAATGAAAACTACCAAAGAACCTAACAGTGCCGACCCAAGACTTATCCACCCTGCTTGTACACCTAAATTTTGAAAGCTAAGTACTACACCTGTGGTCATCAGGACTAAACCGAGTAGTCCTACGAAAGCCACTCCAGGAATGAAAACTACCTCGACCACAATCATGGCTAAACCAATTAAGATCAACAATAATATGCCGATTTGTTCCATAAATATTAAGGTAGAAAGTAATTTATGTGAAATACTCTTCACAAAAATATCAAAAGTTTTCTCTTCGCCACTACAATAGAAGTAAAATAGATGTTTTTTGTTCTAAAAGTTTTGCGCAGATTTCTTGTTTTAAAACTAGAGTGCGTACCCGTTTATGTTACCCTCGATTACTTTCAATTTTTCTTTTGGACCCAAAACATACCACTATTGCCGCGCAATGGATTGAGTAGAGAGCCAATTATTCTCAATAATAAATTAAACCACCAGAATTAGCATTTTACTTCTTTGACTAAAATTTAATTTTAGCCTTTTGTTATTAGTTGACTATTCATAAAACACCCTATTTTTTAATACTAGCCAATAAGTTCTCATAAATAAGTTGGGGGAGGAATGAAAATTTAAACAATTAAAGTTATTGGTAGTGATGAATAAAATTTTGTCTTAGATTCACCTAATCTATATTTTAGCTTGTAGCAAAACTGAGTAAAATAGTTCCATTAAAATATCAAAATTGATGACTCGAAGCTTAAGCTCTAACGCAGCATACTTTTACTAACTTGCAGCCCAAGTCACTAGAAATTCAACTTCTCTTTACTAGCTCGAAGCCATTTTACTCGACTCTTTCAATACAACCTAAATGCCCCCCTCATCTCGCGTAAATTTGAAAAAAGAAACAAAATACTACCACAATAATTCCATGGAGTGCAATACTAAATTTTAAAGAGCTAATTATGGAATTATATTTGATACATATTTGCTATAGCGTTAAATAATCCATCTATGTTAAAGTATAAAAAAGCCATTCTCATCACACTTGCGGTGATCTTCACCCTGCTGATCGTCAGTATAGTAGCTGCTCCCTACGTCTTATACAAAAACCAAAAGACTATTGTACAGAAAGTGTTGACCGAAGTCAATGATCATCTTGACGGAGAAATAGTTATTGAAGACAGCTACATTTCACCATTTAAGTCATTCCCTTACATTAGCATCGACTTGCATAATGTGCGCTTTTACGAGGGTAAAGCACGCGAAAATAAGGCACTGTACTTCATGGAAGATATCTATCTAGGATTTAGCATCTATGATCTAATAAAGGGGAATTTTGTGGTAAAAAGTCTGCTGATTAATGGCGGCTATGTAAATGTGATACAACTGGAAAGTGGTGAGTACAATATATTGCTTGCAAAAGGAATAAAAGAAATGGCTGAAAAGCAAGAGGAAGCAGAAGAAGAGGGTGAGTTTGCACTAGACTTACAGCAATTTAAACTATCCAACTTTCATGTATCAAAGAAAAACGAAGCAAACCTAGACCATATTGAGATAGATATAGACTTCTTAGATATTAGTTTCAAGAAAGATAGAGAGCATATACTGGCTTCATTGAAGAGCGACCTGCTACTCAACTTCATGACTGCTGAGGATACCTCTTTTATAAGAAATAAGCACATTACACTTAATACAAAGTTAGACTACGATAAGTCTAATCAATTGCTTACCATCGATCCGAGCAAGCTACGGCTTGAAGATGCAGATTTTCTTACTGAAGGTACAATTGATTTTGCCAACGACCTTGATCTTAACCTTCAATTTAAAGGAGATAAGCCTGACTTCAACTTATTTATTGCCTTTGCGCCACCCGAGCTTGCAGAAAACTTAAAGCGCTATGACAACTCAGGCCGTATCTTTTTTGAGGCAAGTGTGATAGGCCGAGCTGCAGAAGGCTATAGTCCGAAAATAGAGGCTAAGTTCGGTTGTGAAAATGCCTACTTCTTGAATCGTGAAATCAACAAAAAAATTGATGAATTGGGCTTCGTCGGCTATTATACCAATGGTGAGGATAGAAACTTAGAAACCTCTGAGTTTCGATTGATGGACTTCGTAGCTCGACCCGACGAAGGGATTTTTAGAGGGAGTTTTGTAGCTAGAAATTTCCTAGACCCATACATCGCTATGAATGTATACTCAGAGCTAGACCTTGAGTTTTTAGGCAATTTTTTTGGTGTAGAGGGATTAAGAAGACTTAAAGGACAGGTTATTCTCAATATGGAATTTGATGAGCTCATTGATATCGACATGCCTGCTCAAAGCATGAGTCAGCTAAAGGAAGGCATTCAAAGCGATCTTACGGTGAAAGACCTCGGATTTATCGTGCCAGGCTATCCACATCCAATAAAAAATGTAAACCTTCATGCTGAAATGAGTGAAGGTTTTGTAAGACTTGACTCCTTGAGCTTCACAATTGACGATTCTGACTTCTACTTTAGCGGCAGTTTAAGCGACTTACCTGCCATCTTCCATGGACATGACAAAAAAATTAGAATGGACCTCAACACCCGATCTAAGCAAGTCAATGTACCTAATCTACTCAGCCATGACTCTAGCTTGCAGCAAATAAGTAATGAAATTATTACGGATTTCAATCTTAAACTTGCTTTTGAAAGCACGGTTAATCAGCTAACACAGTTTGAGAACCTTCCTGTAGGTGAGTTTTTCATTGAGGGCTTTCAAGCGAAACTAAAGAACTATCCCCATACCTTCCATGATTTTTATGCTGACATCCTAATCGATCATACGCAAATGAGAATCAAAGACTTTCGTGGGGAAATTGATGATTCTGACTTTCACTTTACTGGTAAGCTCATCAACTATGACTTGTGGTTTTCTGATAACAAAAAGGGGGATACTGAATTCCACTTTGACCTTGACTCGAAATTGATCGTACCTAAAGACCTTTTAAGCTATGAAGGTGAAAACTTCCTTCCTGAGGACTATCGAGAAGAGCGACTAGAAGATGTACTGCTAAAAGGACATGTCTACCTTCACTATGATAGTATACTAACTTCAACAGACCTACATTTAGAACTCTTGCAGGCAAAATTGAACCTGCATCCCTTGAAATTTGAAAAATTCATGGGTCGGGTTCATATTGAAGATGACCATCTGCTAGTGGAAGAGTTTTCAGGAAAAATGGGAAAAAGCGATTTCAAACTCGATATGGCTTATTTTTCTGGTGAAAATACAGTCAATAGAAAAAAAGACAGTTACCTACGGTTTTCATCGAGCTACCTCGACATGGATGCCTTGATGAACTTTACAGAAGAAGACTTAGACACCTCCAAAGAAGTGGATCATGATGATGCATTCAATATTTTTGAGCTTCCCTTCACCGATATGTCCATCATGGCGGATATTAAAACGATGAAGTATCATACCATACATTTGAAGGATTTCTATACAGAAATGAGATTGACTGAAGATCACTTCTTACACGTAGATACGCTCAGAACCTATGCGGCAGGTGGTTTTATCGGCATGAATGGATACTTCAATGGTAGTAACCCTGACAACATTTACTTCCATAGTGTGGTGCACCCTAAAGATGTACAGCTCGATCAGTTTTTGATCAAATTTGACAACTTTGGTCAAGATATGATGGTAAGCGAAAACCTTAAAGGTAGCGTGAGCGGGACAATTAAGAGTAGTATGCATATGCATGCTGACCTTACGCCAATACTTGATGATAGCGAGGCCGAAATTAACCTAATGATCAAGAATGGTGAACTAATAGATTTTGCTCCTATGACCGCTATGGCTAGCTTTTTCGGTAATAAGAATATGCGGCGTGTAAGATTCGATACGCTCTCTAATATGCTTACTCTCAAAGAAGGTACGCTTCATATACCCGCTATGACCATTAACTCATCTATAGGATATATGGAATTAAGTGGTAAGCAATCACTAGACCTTGATATGGAATATTTCATTAGGGTACCATGGAAACTGGTGGGTCAGGTAGCACGAAATTCCCTTTTCGGCAGAAAAAGCCAAGAAGAGATCGATGCAGATCAGGAAGATGAAATCATCAAAAGAGATGAAAACAGTAGAACACGCTTTGTGAACGTAAAATTAACTGGAAATCCTGACCAATTTAACTTTAGCATGGGACGAGACAAAGAAGCAAAAAAAGCTGAAAAAGAAAGGCGAAAAAATAATGATGAGAAGTTAGCCATTTGAGTTTTATAAGCTTTTAAATAAAGGCTAATGAATAAGGCCAAATCTGGGGATTTGGCCTTATTGTATTTATAAGCAAGAAAAAGAATTCCCGCTTTTTTTGGTAAACATTCGTTTTATATCAATTAGCTTTTTTTTCTGCTTCGTAAGCTTGAATCATCTCTTCTAAATCAGCATACCATTTTTCACCATACTTTCTAATCAGTGCATCTTTGACAAATTTATAGATGGGCACTCCAAGTTCTTCACCTAGCGTACAAGCCGCTGAGCAAATGTGCCACTTGTCGTAATTTAAGGCATCATAAAACTTTTGCTTGGTAATCCGAACAGGATATAAATGACAACTTATTGGCTTCATCCATGGTATCTTTCCATCACGATAAGCTTGCTCAATTCCGCATTTCAACACCTCATTTTCGTCATAAATAGCATAGGCACACTCCTTATTATCCACGGTAGGCGTAGAGTATTCATCTTCGAAGTCTAGAACATATTTCCCTTGCTCTTGTATAGCCTTCTTACCTGCCTCACTCAAATATGGCGCAATTTGCTCATAGTGCTTCTCGAGCTCGGCTAATTCTTTCTTTTCCAAAGGTGCTCCCAAATCTCCCTCTACGCAACATGCGCCTTTGCATGCTTCAATATTGCATACAAACATTTTGTTTTTCAATTCCTCTGAAATGAGGGTGTTACCCAATGCTAACATTTGCTATCTTTGTTTAAAATTTACTTCTATCAGTTATTTATTTAATGCCAAGTTGGTCTCTTACCATTCACTTGAAAAACGTAAATCATTGACTCTACTAGAATAAAAAAATGAGAGCTTTGGTTCAAAATCCAAGAGGTATTCCATTTACTATGATTTAAATTTAAAGACTTTCTAAATAGAGTTCATCAAAAATTCAATTATGCGAATACTTGCCGTCATCCCTGCACGCTATGCTTCTACTAGATTTCCAGCTAAACCCCTCGCTAAAATAGCGGGAAAAAGTATGATTCAGCGGGTGTGGGAACGAGTATCCGCAATTACCTCGCTTTCTAAATGCATCATCGCCACTGATCACGAAACAATCTTTCAAGTGGCTAAAAGCTTTGGCGCCGAAGTAATGATGACTGATAGCAATCACCCGAGCGGTACCGACCGAGTAGCTGAGGTGCTTACTAAAACTGAAGAAACATTCGATTTTGTAATCAACATACAAGGCGATGAACCCTTTGTAGCCAGCGATCAAATCCAGACGCTCTTGTCACTTCTTCATCCCAACACCGAACTTGCAACCCTCTGCAAAGCTATTGAAAAAAGTGAGGATCTCTTAGATATCAATGTGGTGAAAGTAGTAAAAAGCCTCCAAAATGATGCGCTATACTTTAGTAGGAGTCCTATTCCTGCAGTTCGTGATCTAAGCCAAGGCGATTGGACTTCCATTAAACACCTTCATTTCAAACATCTTGGGATATACGCTTACCGAGCCGATGTATTGCTGAAGATCTGTCAGCTAGCTCCTACTACACTTGAAGAGGCTGAAAAATTAGAACAGCTCCGATGGCTCGACCATGGCTATCGCATTAAAATCAGCGAAACAAAGATAGAGACACCCACCATCGATCGTCCAGAAGACATTGGAAAAGCGGAAGCATGGATGAAGGAAAATTCATTAACTTAGTTAGGGATTGTAGATGCGTATTCTATCGAAATAAAGCTCTACATCCTCCTCACAATTGCAGTTTACATTAACAAACTCAAACACTCGGTAAGCACTCTCAAGAACTTTCTCTGTTTTTCTTTCACTGCACCTACCTTCTTGGTTTTTGAGAAAGATGGTAAATTCCATGGTTCCAGGATAATCATTCCCCACATCTACCACCCATCGACTAAGGCCCGAACCCTTAAAAAGCGCTCCCTTGCAAGAAAGGGTGTAAAACACACCTGGGTAGTCTAAGTGCTGAACCCATTCATGAGGCCGATAAACAGCAGTTGGCTTCTTACTACAAGCGGTGCCTAAAAGCGTTAGCATTCCAACTCCAATAAAAAATACATAAATGCCTTTTTTAATGTTATATGCAATAAGAAAATAAATCAGCTGTTTTAACACCATCATAAGAGCTCAATTAGCTAATGACAACATGAAGAGCGAGTGAAAAAAACTTTTTAATAAGCTCCAGAATATTTTCTGACTATCCACTCAACACTGAGTAATATCAATAGTACAAAAAACAATGATTTCAGGTGAATAATTTCAGTATAGTTCTCTTCGCTGAAGATCACTGCCGGCGTTTTCGAAAGATCCAATTGCTCTTCAAGTTCGGCTAAGCGATCGGGGGGTACAAACTGTCCACCTGATTGCTCAGATAATTGAGCTAAAAGGTCCCAGCGAGCCTCTAAATCTAGCGCCTCTAAATTAATTTTTTTTACGACAAACTCTCCACTCTCTTCATCATATCCCTCAGCTGAGGCTTGGTACTTATAAACCCCCTCTTGTAATCCTGCAATGGGGAAGCGTAATCCCCCCGCAGCCGTAGTAAAGGAATACTCGAATTGCTGACCTTCAGGACCTGCGATTTTCAAATCAACCCCCACTCCATAGACTTCATCGTAGATTTCATCATAAGTCTCGGCTACGAACTTAACCTCCTCCCCCTCAATAAATTCATTTTGAGTAGGATATACACGGAACCTCCGTTTATCATCTTGAGTTACGAGGTACTGTACTGACCTCCCGATCAGCTGATCGAAATTGTCCTGCGACTGCATGCTTGCAAACTCCTGAAGTCGCCATTGCCAAATACCCGACCCAAGTAGAACAGCCTGTTTCGCCCCTCTAGTTTCTCCAATCAAGAAAAGTGGTTTATTGGTAGTTACACTGCCTATACGCTGATAAAGTAAGGTTTTAGCGTGGGATGAGGTCTCAATCTTACCATAGGGTACCCTAATTGGAGTGTAATCGCGCGTAGCATCTGAAAGCTTCTCTGGCAATCGAAATAAGTCAAAACTCGTAGCCGGTGAAGGCAACACACGGTCTGTATCTCCACCTACCGTTTGAATGCTGACTAAATGATTTTCCTCACTAATATGAGCCAAATTAGACCGACTACCAATGATGTAAAACCATGCTGCTTTATCGGCCTGCTTACTTAATTGAACCCCAGGCTTTGAGGCCAATTCTTTACGACTCATCTGATGCAGAATATATAAATCAAAGTCTTGTGATTCCCATTCATTGACCCCAGGGGTGTAAAGCACTACCTCATAATTTTCATTTTTTGAGATAGCTCTGTTGATTGCCTTGATGTCGGGGTGTGGTGCAGCGGCGGCAATTAGGATTTTTTGCTTACCTTCAATCACCTCTATGTAGGCAGTGGCTCGATTATTCTCTAAGTTTTTCTCCTCTTCTTGCGCTTCAAGTTCGAAAGTATATTGCTGTAGTCCCTTCTCATTAGCTGTAAACAAAAATTCTACTTCCATCAGCTCATCCGATCTTCCTAGCTGCACTTCTTGCTCCTCGATGCGTTCTGCACCTCTTCTAGCCACAATTTTAAGCTGTCGGTTATCATAGCCATATTGAGCAATAGATACTCTTACAGGGAATTTATTACCCTCATACGCTATTTTATTGTAAAACACTTCTTTTATGCCAACATCCCTCATTTTTGAACTATCGCCGAGCGCCACCGAATGTATGGGAAATGAAAAATTACTAAAAAGTGGCGAGGCCCCCACATTATAGATACCATCAGAAACCAAAACTAACTGAGCAAGATTTCTACCTTCGAACTGTCGCTCGATTTCTTTCAAATATCTATTGAGATTAGTATTGGGATGAGCATACGCTAGATCATCAAAAAAGGCATTAGCTTCACTTTCCTGCCTGTCAAAATTGGTGAATAAAACACGAGCACCTTGACTTTCTGCGGCTGACGCAAGCTGTATTAGGCGATCATGAAGCTCATCGCGCTCTTCTTCGCTGGTTTGAAGCTCTATAGAGGCACTATTGTCTATCGCAAATAAAAAAACAGGTGCTATACTTTCATTTTGAAGCAAACGAAGCATGGGAGCCAAAAGCATAAAGACCAGCACAGCTACCGCTAAGAAGCGGCAGGCCGCCAACATATAGTTAATTTGAATTGACCATACGCTCTTCTTCTTAGCATAAAGTATCCAGGCATAAATAAAACCGACAATCAGCGCCATCAAAGGCACCCAAAAAGGGGTATCGAAAAATGTTTTTGTCATGGTCTACAGTAGGTTGCAGTCATTCAAAGATAGAACAAATTTAGGCAGTGTGTAAAGTGGGACAGAATAATTTATTTGATCGGTTAAAATTCGATGGATTAAGCATTGATTGCGGTTATTCCAACTACGAACGAAAAATACTCAAAATAGGCATGTCCATTTTATAAATAAGACTAACAATTAAATAATTGTTTTCAAACTAGGTGCAAGGCAGGAAATAACTTTTTTGGCATAGTAAATTAGCTGTTATAGACTAAAATCATTATTTTTAAAACCATCTATTTCGCTCTTTATATTAAGACTTTAGGTAGATATTATCGCCTTTGACATAAGTTGAAATAGCTTAGATACAGCTTCCTTAACGCAAACTTCAGAAATGGCAGGAAAATATATCAACCCATTTACCGATTTTGGTTTCAAGCGCCTTTTTGGATCTGAAATCAACAAAGATCTATTGATTGATTTCCTTAATCAGATATTAGGAAAGCGAGAACAGGTGAAGACCTTGAGTTATATGAATGTAGAGCAATTTGGCCCGAACTTTAAAGACCGAAAGGCTGTATTCGATCTATATTGCGAAAATGAAAAAGGAGAAAAGTTTATCATAGAACTTCAAAATGTAAAACAAGAGTTTTTCAAGGATCGCTGTATATTTTACAGCTCCTTTCCAATACAAAGCCAAGCTCAAAAAGGCAAAAAATGGAATTATGAGCTAAAGGCTGTTTATTTAATTGGAATATTAAATTTCGGTTTTCCCGATGCTCCTGGAGTAGAGAGGTTTACTAGAGAGGTGAAACTAATAGATACACAAACTCAAGAAGTGTTTTACGATAAATTGTGTTATATTTTCTTAGAAATGCCCAAATTCAAAAAAGAAGAAAATGAATTAGAAACTCATTTTGAAAAATGGCTGTATATATTGAAAAACTTGCATGTTTTACAGGAGCGTCCAATCAAGTTACAGGAAAGAGTATTTGAAAGATTGTTTACGCAGGCTGAAATATCCAAACTAGAACCAAAAGAGATGAGAACGTATCAGGAAAGCTTAAAGATTTATAGAGATAACTATAGTGCTCTAGAATATGCCGAAAAGGAAGGCTTAAAAAAAGGAAGAGAAGAAGGTAGAAAAGAGGGTAAAATAGAAGGTGAAAGAAACAAAGCGATTCAAATAGCCATGCAACTAAAATTGGATGGGATGCCTATAGAACGTATCGCCAAAATCACAGGCCTTTCAATAGAAGAGATAGATAAGATCGCAAGTAATTGAGCCAATAACATCCTATTTACACTTAGATGCTAACTTTAGTGATACCCCTCTAAATCGCATAATTAAAAATCTAGTCAATAAAAATTATAGCCGCCATTGGCATCCTATAAAGCAATTTTTGAAAGATTGTTTGCGCAGGCTGAAATATCCAAACTAGAACCAAACGAGATGAGAACGTATCAGGAAAGCTTAAAGATTTATAGAGATAACTATAGTGCTCTAGAATATGCCGAAAAGGAAGGCTTAAAAAAAGGAAGAGAAGAAGGTAGAAAAGAGGGTAAAATAGAAGGTGAAAGAAACAAAGCGATTCAAATAGCCATGCAACTAAAATTGGATGGGATGCCTATAGAACGAGTCGCCAAAATCACAGGCCTTTCAATAGAAGAGATAGGAAAGTTGTAAAATATTGCCCTGTGTTTCTTAAGATAAAAAAACCAAAACCTTGATCACAAAGATGCGATATGGTTTTGGTTAATATTGTCTGTATGAAATGGATTAGGTCAGCATCCCACCATCTACCTGAATAACTTGTCCTGTTACATATGCGGAAAGATCAGAACCTAAGAAAACCGCAACATTGGCGACATCCTCTGGCTGACCCCCTCTTTTAAGCGGAATAGCATCTCTCCATCCTTGAACAGTTTTTTCATCGAGCGCGTCCGTCATTTCAGTTTCAATAAATCCAGGTGCTATAGCATTGGATCGGATGTTCCTGGAGCCAAGCTCTAGTGCTACAGACTTAGTAAAGCCTATAATTCCGCTCTTCGAAGCTGCATAGTTGGCCTGTCCTGCATTTCCTTTGATCCCCACTACTGAGGTCATATTGATGATCGAGCCGCTACGTTGCTTCATGAAAGTACGGTTGGCGGCCTTCACAGTATTAAAAACAGACTTAAGGTTAACCTCAATCACGCGGTCCCAAGCCTCCTCGGTCATGCGCATCAACAAATTGTCTTGTGTGATTCCTGCATTATTGATCAATATATCCAAGCTACCGAATTCCTTCACCACATCAGCGATCAATTCTTCAGCCGCTTGAAATTGGCTAGCATCAGACCGATAGCCTTTCGCCTTGATGCCGTAAGCATTCAGTTCTTTCTCTAAAGCTTCGCCTTTTTCTACAGATGAAAGGTATGTAAAAGCTACATTGGCACCCTGCTCCGCATATTTTTTAGCAACAGCATATCCGATACCCTTTGATGCACCCGTGATTAAAGCGGTTTTACCCTCAAGTAATTTCATGTTTTATAGTTTAGATTGATGATTATTCCATCAGTCGCCATCTTGCGACATGATTTGATCAATTATAGATACAAAAATACAAAAAAAGTACAAACGAGTATAAGCGTATTTTCGTTGGGATGAGGGTGTAGTTTAGCGGCTGTTTTAAGAACGTGCTTGAAATCTTTCATTTAAGTTTCTTAGCTTTGAATTGCTATAATAAACAAATCACCATCAATAAAGTAGATGCCTTGGCTAGAAAGCACCTAACTGAATAGTCAAACAGGAGAGCGATACAGGCAATGAAGGTGATTTGAAGGGATGTGGCTTCGAGAGCGTTCTCATTCCACATAAAAAGAAAAAAGAAGCAATAGCGTAAGCGAAGCTTTGGAAGGGATAAGTCAATGAAAAGATTTCAGCATTTGGGTAAAAATCGTAACTTTGCAGCACAAAATCCATGATAAAAAGGCTCATAAAGGTTTGATTGAAGACCCAAAAGAAATAAAAAACTAAATTTAAATACATCAATATGGCATCAAAGAAATATGATTTGATCGTGATTGGTAGCGGTCCTGGCGGATATGTTGCAGCCATTCGCGCTTCACAATTGGGTATGAAAGTAGCGGTAGTTGAGAAAGCTGAGTTGGGTGGTATCTGCTTAAATTGGGGATGTATCCCTACTAAAGCATTGATCAAAAGTGCTCAAGTTTTTGAATATATCAAGCATGCCAAAGACTACGGAATTAAGGTGGCAGAGCCAGAGGCGGATTTTGATGCTATGGTAAAACGTAGTCGTAACGTTGCCGACGGCATGAGCAAGGGGATTCAATTTTTGATGAAGAAAAATAAGATCGATCACATTCAAGGCTTCGGTAAAATTGTCAGAAAAGGCAAAGTAGAGGTTTCTGAAGTGAAAGATACAGATAAAAAAATTGGTCTTGTTGAGCCTACCAAAGGTAAAAAAGAAACCTACGAGGCAACGCATATTATGATCGCCACAGGTGCTAGAAGCCGTGAGCTTCCAGCTTTGCCAATCGACAACGAAAAAATAATTGGATACCGCAAAGCCATGGTGATGGAAAAGCAGCCTGAATCTATGCTTGTGGTAGGATCGGGTGCGATCGGATCTGAATTTAGCTATGTGTACAATGCAATTGGTACAAAAGTAACCCTAGTTGAATATATGGATCGCATCGTGCCTGTGGAAGACGTAGATGTATCTAAGCAACTTGAGAAGTCATTTAAAAAGTCAGGCATCAATGTGATGACTAGCGCCGAGGTGACTAAAGTAGATACAAAAGGCAAAAAGTGTAAAGTTACTGTTAAGACAAAGAAAGGCGAAGAGATCATAGAGGTGGATGTGGTGCTTTCTGCAGCTGGAGTAGTCTCTAATATAGAAGGGATAGGCTTGGAAGAGAACAAGATCAAAACCGAAAAAGGTAAGATCGTGGTCGATGAGTACTATCGCACTAATATGGAAAATGTATATGCTATTGGTGATGTAGTAGCTGGACCAGCATTGGCTCATGTTGCGTCGGCTGAGGCGATTATTTGTGTAGAAAAAATTGCAGGCATGAAAGTAGAGCCACTCGACTACAATAATGTGCCCGGTTGTACTTATACCATTCCTGAAGTTGCTTCAGTTGGATACACCGAAAAGGCCGCTAAGGAAGCTGGTTATGAAGTGAAAGTAGGAAAGTTCCCATTCTCCGCGAGTGGTAAAGCCAGTGCTGCCGGTGCGAAAGACGGATTTGTAAAAGTAATTTTCGATAAGAAATACGGCGAATTCCTAGGTGCCCACATGATAGGTGCTAATGTAACGGAAATGATTGCTGAGGTGGTAGCAGCTCGCAAGCTAGAAACCACAGGTCATGAAATCATCAAAACTGTGCATCCTCACCCAACCATGTCAGAAGCGGTGATGGAAGCAGCAGCTGCAGCTTATGACGAGGTGATTCACCTTTAAGCACATAATAATCAACTAATTATATAGTCCCTCTCAAAAAGAGGGACTTTTTTTTGATTAACTATTTTGATTGCAAATATTTATTATTATTTTAGCTACTGTTTTGTTTCGGTATTCGGTTCTAATTAGCAATTTTAAATTTTTAGCTATGTCCCGCATGTTGCAACTATTTCGCTTTTCTCACTCAGAAGCAAAAGGCACGATGATTCTTCTTTTTTTAAGTGCTTTAATTTTACTAGCTCCAAGAGCGGTATATATGATGTCGAATAGCAACGACCTAAATAGTCTAGCATTAGAAATAATTTTTTTCGACGATAAGATTGAGCCCACAAAAGACGCTGTAAATAGAGAGAAAGCAATCGTAAACCCACATCCATCACAAAAATTATCAACTCAAGAAGATAGTAGCATTAGAAGACAAAAGGAAAAGCAATACTTCAGAGATGAAATTGAGGCATTTGAGCTCAATAGTGCGGAAAAATGGCAACTGATGCAGATTAAAGGTATTGGAGAAGGTTATGCAAATCGCATCTTGGAAGAAAGAGAAAGACTTTGTGGATTTGCGAGTACCGATCAAATTTACGATGTATGGGGAATATCGGAAGAGTTAGCAAGTTCATTGGCCGAAATTACTTTTGTCGACCTATCAAAAATTACGGGAATAATGATCAATGATTGGGATGAGCAAGAATTGGCTGTTCACCCTTACATCAACTATCGCGCTGCACGACTTATTTACAATTACCGTATGCAGCATGGCCCTTATCAATCGGCGGATGAATTGCTCGAAATAAAAATCTTTACAAAAGAGTTTGTCAATGATTTGAGACCTTATTTGAGGTTTTAGATAAAAAGCTAATGTTCAGTCATTAATAAAAGCAGAGTAGGGTTTAGTGTTTAATACTTGTCTATTTAGGAATGAAATATAATTTCACTTTCAATTCTTAAGTGATCTCAATAGCTTTCATCTTCTTTTATAACAAATAAATATCACCACCACTACCCGCAAAAAGCTGGCAAATATTCGAGTTATAAAGTGTTAATCTAACCCTGTATGGTAGTAAAAAGTAAATATGACTTAAGTTAGACAACAACGAACTACAAGCAAACATTGACACGATTATTTTCTAAGGTTATCGCCTCTTGAAATTTAATATGCGTACCCTCTAGCTTACGAATCTGAGGTGTTTTTTCATTTGTATATAATGTCATCGAAGTCAGTTAGATTGATGTATAGTTATACAAGAAAGGTATTTATTAGCTCAACATGAAGATTTTCAATAATTTCAATCCGTGATACCCCGAGCTAACATTGGGATAATTAATCTGTGACTTAAGAAAACTACAGATGATTCACACAAAGCTACCTAATTATTTTATGCTTGCGTCATGCTTTTGATAAGGCGATTCCTGCCGTCTTGCAAATAAGCTTAGAATTTTATGAGTGACCTACATAAATATGCCATATTCACGAAAAGACGAATATAAAAAATAACATTATGGAACCCATGACCTTTTCCATGTTGATTTATTAAGACTCTATCGTACCGATTTTACTATTATTTTCGTAGAAGAGCTGGCTATTTTGATGAAAAGAAGTCAGGAATGAACATAATGAAATCCTCCTTTTAAGCTGATAATAACTAAAAGCCTTGATAAAGGCTGTAAAAATTTCGCCTATACACGAAAGAAGCCAAATCAAAATAAATAGTGGATCAATTTCGAGACCAATTAAGTAATGACTACTGCGAAAGTATAGTACAGATAGATGGCAAGTAAAATTCCTCCTTCTATGCGAGTAATCTTCCTTCTGATAAGCATCATTGGTAAGATAAGGAAAGTAATCCCTAGCATCCACATCATATCGGTGTAAAGAATTTTATCACTAGCATATATATCCTCGATTATGCTAGTGATACCAAGTATCGAAAGAATATTAAAAATATTTGAGCCCATTAAATTACCAAGGGCTATATCTGTTTCCTTTCTGAAAGCAGCTATTGCCCCTGTCACTAATTCTGGAAGAGAGGTTCCTAAAGATAAAAACACAATACCTACAATACGTTCATCAATACCTACTTGCTCAGCAGCGTTCACTGCTCCCCCTACAAACCATTCTGAGCCTAGCCACAATCCAAACCCACCAAGCAAGATCAGACCGAAACTTTTCCATAGAGGTATAGCATCAGCATCTTCTGGAATATCTAGAGATTTTTCTAGTTCAAGCCTTGCTTTTCTGTCTTTAGAAGAATTAATGAAAAGGAAAGTGAGATAGATAGCTAGCAGTAAAATAAAACCCATGCCCTCGTAGTCATTGACATAGGCATCTTCATCTCCCCTCCAGCCTTCGGAAAGAGCCAAAAATAAAAGGACAGAACTACCCATAGTCATAGGCCAATCTATTTTAAGGCTATTTTTATTAACAGCTATTGGATAAATAAGTGAAGTAACTCCTAGCACTAGTGCTAAATTACAGATATTAGAACCTACAATATTACCCATTACTAGGTCAGGCTTTCCTTTAAGAGCCGCATTGATACTTATAAACAACTCAGGCGCAGATGTACCTAGAGCTACAATAGTAAGACCTACCACCATTGGGGTAATTCTGAGCTTTAATGCTATACCAGATGCTCCTCTTACAAGAAATTCACCTCCAAATAGAAGAATCACGAGGCCAACAATGGCTAAAAGTATATCTAGGATCATTAAAATCTATTCTTTAGGTCCAAAACAAAGATCCCCTGCATCCCCCAGTCCTGGGACAATGTAAGATCGATCGTCAAGTTTATTATCAATAGCTGCAGTCCAGAATGAAATTGGGAAATTAACTGACTTTTTCAAAAACTCAACTCCAGGTGCTGCGGCTATCACACTAGCGACATGAAGTTTACGGGGTTTATGTTTGGCAAGAAGTTGGTCAATAGCTTTCACTAGCGACTTACCAGAAGCGAGCATTGGATCGCAAATCACGATTTCTCTATCATCCAGCCGTGGTACCGCCTCATACCCCATTTCAATTTCAACCTTTTGATTATCCTTTGTTTGTGGAAGTCGATAAGCACCAAAAAAACCACTATCTGCATCCTCGAAAACATTCATGAAGCCTTGATAAAAAGGCACTCCAGCTCTCAAAATAGTTATAATTACAGGTTGGTGTTTTAAAACATCAACTTCAGTCACAGCTAACGGTGTTGTTATTTCCTTTTGCTGATACTCAAGATCTTTTGCTAATTCATAAGCAATCATTTCACCAAGACGCTCTAGATTTCTTCTAAAGTGTAATCGATCATGCTGCACAGAAACATCTCTGAGAGCCGCTAAATAATGATTAGCAAGCTTGTTATGTTTATTTAATTCGAATACCTTCAAATCTTATTTTTTTTAAATAGAGACTAAGTATTATTCAATTTTTAAAGATACAAAAAATCCATTCTACTACAAGCTTCAGTGATTTATTTTAAATCATAGCTATAAAAGTACATCAATATCACTTGCCTTCAACTTTATCATTTTGCATAATCACGTATTTTAAACTCCTTTAATTGTATCAAAACCAAGATCATACAGACCACCTAATACCTTTTATTATTAAATAAAGTAGGCGTAAAAACAAATGATCAAAATATAATAGGTTGGCCATAGGACTAAACCCCATACTGAAATACAACTAAAACATGATTTTGTCTTGACTTCCTAAATTTCATATCCTTTGTATACGATAAATCAAGGTGATCAAGGTTTTAAAATGAGCCAAATATTTTTTAACGCTATCTAAATCAGACCTTTTTTAATGTGCTTGCAACCAATCACTTCCGAAGCCTGCTTCTACATCTAATGGGATTTGCATTTTAACCGCTTCCTCCATCTTTTCAATCACAGCCTTCTCCACCATTTCCTTTTCATCCTTATGTACCTCAAAAACCAATTCATCGTGCACCTGCATAATCATTCTAGATTGTAAGTTTTCCTTTTTCATCCATTGATATACATCCACCATTGCTTTTTTAATGATATCAGCAGCACTTCCTTGTATCGGAGCGTTAATGGCATTTCGCTCAGCATATCCACGCATAGTTGCATTACGAGAATTAATATCGGCTAAAAATCGCTTTCTCCCCATAATGGTACTAACATATCCATTTTCTCGAGCCGTATTGATGATCTCGTCCATATATTTCTTTACAGCAGGAAACTCTCTGAAATAGCTTTCAATGATTTCAGTAGCTTCAGCTCTTGGAATATCTAAACGCTGACTCAACCCAAACGCACTAATACCATATATAATACCGAAATTTGCTGTTTTTGCCTTTCTTCTCATATCAGAATTAACTTCTTCGAGCGCAACCTTAAAAATCTTAGCCGCTGTAGTGGAATGGATATCTCTACCTTCGCGAAAAGCTCCAATCATACTCTCATCCCCACTAAAGTCAGCCATAATCCTTAGTTCAATTTGACTATAATCAGCTGCCATGATCTCAAAGTTTTCACTTTTAGGAACAAAAGCCTTTCTTATCAACCTTCCTTTTTCCGTTCTAATTGGAATGTTTTGCAAATTAGGATTGGTAGAACTTAACCTGCCTGTAGCTGTTACAGCCTGATTGTAGGACGTATGTATGCGGCCATCACGCTTACTAAGAAGTTCTGGTAATGCATCAACATAGGTTGACTTCAACTTTTGCAATTCCCTAAACTCCAATATTTGAGCTGCAATATCATGCTTAACGGCTAGCTTGCTCAGAATCTCTTCTCCTGTAGCGTACTGTCCAGATTTGGTCTTTTTCGGCTTATCTTCGAGCTTAAGCTTTTCAAATAATACCTCTCCAAGCTGCTTAGGAGATGCAATATTGAAGGTAGTGCCTGCTGATTCATGGATTTTATCTTGTAGTTCTATAATTGCTGACTCTAGCTCTTTAGATAAAACTTTTAATGCTTCCACATCTATATTTACCCCTTCAAACTCCATGGCTACCAAAACAGGAATGAGCGGCATTTCAATAGCATAAAATAGCTCCTCCATGTCATGCCGCTTTAGCTCTTGCGACAAAATTAGATACAGCTGCCAAGTGATATCGGCATCTTCAGCGGCATATTCCTTAATTTCATTGAGGGGTACATCACGCATATTACCCTGCTGCTTTCCTTTTTTCCCTATAAGACTTTCTATGCTTACTGTTTCGTAGTGAAGATAATGCTCGGCAAGGAAATTCATGTTATGCCGCTGTTCTGGTTCTATAAGGTAGTGCGCTATCATGGTGTCAAAAAGCTGCGCGCTTACCCTTATATCGTACTTTCTCAACATCATGATATCGTATTTAATATTTTGACCTATGAGAATTAGCTTATCATTCAAAAAAATAGGTGCTAAAAGCTTAATTTTTTCACTATCAGAAAAATTATCATCACCAAAGGGAAGGTAGTAAGCCACGCCCTTTTGATAGCAAAATGACAACCCCACCAGCTCGGCTTCTTCAGGATCAAGAGAGGTAGTTTCGGTATCAAAAGCAAAAGCATCTACCTTTAATAAATAATCAATTAAAGTTTTTAATTCTTCTTGAGATGATACCAAGTGATACTGATGGGGTGTCGTGTTTATATTTTGAATCTCAAAAACCTCCTCAACAGCCTCGTCTACCCCTTCGCTAGCAACTGTTTCAAATAGATCCATTTGTCCGCTGGTGCTAGTTGAGCTCAGTTCTTGAAGTGATTCACCCAAAACACGCCTAGCAATAGTTTTAAACTCCAACTCTTGCAATAGTTCTTTCAACTCGTCTTCAAGCGGATCCGTGAGTTTTAATTGATCTGGCTCATAATCAATCGGTACATCCTGTATAATAGTAGCCAGTTTTTTGGAAAGTATACCTTGCTCTGCAAACTTTTCTACATTTTCCTTTTGCTTACCTTTTAGCTGATCGGTGGACTCAACAAGCTTTTCCACACTGCCAAACTCCTTTAAAAGCTTAATTGCTGTCTTTTTACCAATTCCTGGAATGCCCGGTATATTATCAGAGGCATCGCCCTCAAGCCCCAAAATATCTCTTACTTGATCAACATCGTCAATGTCAAACTTTTTCAAAACCTCCTCTACACCTAAAATATCTACCGAATTACCCATATAGGCGGGCTTATAAAGAAATATTTTTTCCTCAACCAATTGGCTATAATCCTTGTCAGGAGTCATCATGTAAACAGTAAAGGAATCTCTAGCTGCCTGCTTTGCAATTGTTCCGATGACATCATCTGCCTCATATCCTTCCACCTCAAGTATTGGTATACCAAAAGCCGCTACCATGCGCTTAACATAAGGAATAGCCTGTTGAATATCTTCTGGTTGCTCCTGTCGTTGAGCTTTATATTCAGGAAATTGTTCATGGCGAAAAGTTTTCCCCTTGGGGTCAAATGCAACTCCAATATGGCTTGGTTTTTCCTTTTGTAAGATTTCAAGAAGTGAATTAGTAAAGCCATATACGGCTCCAGTATTCATGCCTTTAGAGTTCACACGAGGATTTTTACTAAATGCAAAATGAGCTCTATAAATAAGTGCCATAGCATCCAATAAAAATAACTTCTTGTCTGTTTCTTTTGATATCATCAACTCAAAATTTTGGGTGTGAAAGAGTTAAATTACTAAGCTAAACTTTCAAAAATCACATGCATACAAATCACATGTATACTCCAACTACCTATCAAAGTGTAAAGGCATTAGATAATAAAAGTATAGCTTAACTAAAGGTAAATTTAAGGCATTCTTTATTAGGATACGAGATAAAAAGGATAATTACTGTAGGTTTGTTGACCTTAAACAGTACAAAAAAGTCAAGCTATTGCTTTAAGAATTTAAAAGCTTCTCTTTTACCTTCTTCTGTGGTGATTATCAGTAAATAGTAACCAGATTTAAGCCCTTTCAAATGGACTTTATATCGCATGTCTCCATCTTTCTCAAAACTGATTGAAGCTTTGTTGCCTATGATGGTCATCACCTCAATATCTAATTTTCCTTTGGGTAATTCCGACCCAAATTCGACTGTTAAAATATCGTTTGCAGGATTAGGATATAATTTGACTGAAAGTTGTAAACCTTTACTTATTTGATTTAACTCACCAAATTTTTGGGGCATAGATGTATCATTGTAAGTGGAAAAGGCTCCAGCTACTGTAAAAAAGAAAAGAAAAATAAATAGTATGTAAAAGATTTTTCTCACACAATCGCATTTATATGTAAAAATACATACTGCAAAGATGATGATTTAGTTGCATATTGCCTATGTACCACAAAAAAAAGATCCTCTTTTTCTCTTCATTTGTAAGAATTAGCAAGAAATTATACAATAATACCTAACAAGCGAGCGTTTAACGGGGCTAATTCTTTATCGCCTCTGTCAGCAAAGGCAAAAGTCCTTTCAATATCATACTAATACCGATTGATAGGACAATGAAACCCATCATTCTAGACAAAGCGGCCATTCCACCAGCTCCAAGAAAGCGATTTAATTGAGGGGAGATTAATAAAATAAAAGCGGTGGTAACAGACACCAGAGTTATAGCTAGAATCATCATCATAAATTCTATCTCGCCCTTTGCTTGGTCAAATAGACCAATAGTAACTGCTATAGCACCTGGACCTGAGAGCATTGGCATTGCCATCGGTGTAAAAGAGATATCGTCTTTGGCTTTACCCTCCTCTACTACTCCCTTATGCAAAGGCTTTCCTTTATGAGAACCCGGAGTCATCAGTTGAAAGCCTGAGCGAACGATTAGAATGCCTCCCGCTATTCGGATATCATTCATTCTTATACCAAAAAAATCTAAGATAACAGTACCCGCAAAGAAAAACACTATAAGAATGATAAGCATAAAGAAAGCGCTTTTTAAAGCTTGTTGCTTCCTGTCTGCATCATCGTAGTCTTGCGTTAGTGAAACAAATAGAGGCATAGCCCCAAAGGGATTGGCTACAGAAAATAAGGCTGCAAAAGCCGCCAGAAGTATCTCCATATATATTGACTAGCTATATTGAAAATTAAATAGTGAAGCCGTACCTGTAGTACTATATGACATTTTGTCTAAAATTACGTCACACTAAAAATGACTATTTTGAATAGGATTGATTAGTAAACACAGGTCTTTCCGGTCGCTTTACCTTTAAAAATGCATGACCAGTAGCTGTATGACAGGCATTACATGACTGTATCAAAGCATCATATAGATTCACATATGAACCTGATTTTTCATCTAGTGCATGATAAAGCTTCTCAGCCTCCGGCAAACCCTTTACTTTAGCCATTTTACCAAGCTCGTAACCGTCTTCAACAGGATTTACCTCTTCCAGCCACTCCATCACTTCCTCCACCTCATGGGCATAAAACCGAGCAAGCTCTTCATTTTCTGCATCAATAGCATGCCATAATTTATCCGAATAAATCTGCATACGGTTCATATTGATCAAAAGTAAATCTAATTCCTCACCTTCAGATATTTCTACAGCTGAAAACTTTTCTTCTATCGCTGAAATTTGACTTTTTAATGCTGAATTATCAATCAGCAAATAAACGACAACACTTAAAAGTAAGAGCGTCAAAATTGTATTGGCCATATTTTTCATAAATATCTCTCCTTATTATTTTTAATCTAGAATAAATATATACTCTATAATAACAGTCTTTGCAAAGATCGTAAAAATAATGCAGGCTCAACTAGTTTCGCTTTATAATTTCTAATGAGACTGTGTTTTTATTTAGAAACCCATCCCTTTTCACATTTAACAACTTACCAGTTTTGTTAGAAAGAAGTACGTTATACTAAATTACAACGACTACAACCATAATTATTTCAAGCAAAGAAGGATACATTACTTTTTTTATTGCAATCATCACTTAATCAATAGCATAGTTAGTAAAGTAGAGATTAAAGGAAATAATCACTTTGAATATCCTAAAACCTTGCAAAAAGTTTTCACGCAATGTGTCATTTTTAAAGAACACTCACGATTGAGTGGATTAAACCAGTATGCTAGTACAGAAGATAAAAGGGAGAATTGTTAAATAGGGCATGCTTAAAAACAGCTAAATTATTGATAAACAAATCATAAAGTCTGTACTTTATTTATTTGAGTGCACGGTTTTTAATCAAAAATAGTGAAAATGCTTGCACGATAAAGTCTTAGAGCGACACTTTGTAGCTTAGCCCCAAGCATTATCGTGATTCGTAAATCGTAAGTAGTTTTTATTTGAAAAACGATTAAAAGCTTAAAATAAGCTTGTTGAAATTTATCATTTTTTTCATCAATTAAAACAAGCGAAGCTTGTGCCGCCTCGAATCTGCCGTACTTGGGACTTTTTAAGCAAGTCTTAAATAAACAATATTCTTTATTGTAAGATAAAGCCTAAGCAGATCCATAGATAAACCAATATTCTTCAAAGAAGCCTTAGCCAAAAGAGATAGAAATATGATAAAATTACGGCTTATTAAAAGAGGGTGAACTTTTGCTATCAAGAAAGTTCAAAAGAAAAATTATGCTTATTCGCTTGTTTACACTTTAAATTTCAAAGAAAGTACTATGTTTTAAAAGCGCTGAAGGAGCTATATGGCAAAGCACAGGGTGAAGCTCTGTGAGAAATAGAAAGTATGACTAAGCCCTGAAAGCGCATAACAAAGTAACAAGTTATGTCTTTTCAAGACGTATATCTATTGATGTAGTTATGCGGATAAGTATAAAAGATTTAACTATTAGCTCCCCTTTAGCTTGAATGCTTAAAATCCAACAACTGAAAGATGAAAAAAACACCTCTTCTCAACAAAAACAGATATAGAAACACCTTAAACCTATGGCTGAATTCATGAAAATAGCATCAACAGTAATATAAGTTATGGTACATCGACATAAATGATGTGAAATAATACAGATATATCCTACTAATAAATTATATAAGAGCGACTAGATTTGCTAAAAGACAACCTAAATTGAATTCAATCATTCCTTAAAAAAGATCAATCAAGCTTGCAATCGATTGTTTTCGAGCTATATTTTTTGATAGCATTTTTTTTAGGCTTAATTTCCCGTTATGATTTTTAAAGCTAATCTTTTGTTCAACTACAGATGCGAGTCAACCCAAATTCGGCATACATTACAGTAGAAAAGACAAACAATAATGGTTATCACGAATTTATTTAAAAAGCTCTAAAATTTACTCTTAAGTTATGCAAACCTACCGCTATCTTGAATACCT
>JAFIEW010000016.1 GCA_020832375.1 Cyclobacteriaceae bacterium | reverse complement strand
CTAGCTAAAATTTATGCTTAAAAATCCTTTATCCCCAGATATTCGGATTGATCCAGGAAAAGCTATTGATTACTACTTTCATCATACCAAGACAAATAAAAAACCGATCTAAATGCTAGATCGGTTTTTCACTATATTATTTTACCTTATAAATCCATCCATGTTTATCTTCAGCTTTGCCTGATTTGATATCGTCAAGTAACGCAAGAATAAATTTAGAAAACTTTCTGTCTTCTACAGCTGGCAGTTGATATTTTTGATCTCCTACGCCAATTAATCGTATGGGAGCAATAGTGGCCGCAGTGCCTGTACCAAAGGCCTCTTGAACTTGATTATTTTTCAGTGCCTCTTCAATTTCTTTTACTTTAATAGGTCTTTCTTCAATTTTATACCCATTTTCTTTCGCAAGATGAAGTACGGAGTCTCTTGTGATACCTTTTAATATGGTATCTCCCGTGGGTGCTGTGAGGATAGTATCATTAATGATAAACATCACATTCATTGTACCTGACTCCTCTATGTACTCGTGCGATTTAGCATCGGTCCAAATTAGTTGGTGATAGCCATCTTTTTGAGCTTGTTTGGCAGGGTAAAGTGCTCCAGCATAATTCCCAGCTGCCTTAGCATATCCTGTTCCACCTGCAACAGCTCTAGCATAATTGGTCTCTATTTTTACATTTACCGGCTCAGTATAATAAGCACCAACGGGACATGTAAAGATCATAAATTTGTAGGTATCCGAGGGTCTTATACCAATAAACTCATCAGTAGCGAACACGAATGGCCTAATGTAGAGTGCAGTATTGGGGTTATTAGGAACCCATGCTGCATCGAGTTTGAGTAATTCATTGAGCGCATTCATGAATAATTCTTCCGGTACTGGTGGTATACACATGCGCTCTGAGGAACGGTTTAAGCGTTGTGCATTAGCTTGAGGTCGAAAAACTACGATATCACCATCTACATTTTTATAGGCTTTAAGACCTTCAAAAACGGACTGACCATAATGGATAGCTGAAGTAGCAGGACTTAATGAGAGGTTTTCATAGGGCGCAATTCTTCCGTCTTTCCATTCGCCATCAGCATAATCAGCGACAAACATATGATCAGAATAAACTTTTCCAAATGGGATATTATCAAAGTCTACTTGATTCAATTTTGAATTTTTGGTTTTCTCTATTTTTATATCAAGTGAGGCTATCATGAATGTATAGTATTAAGTGATTGTTAGTTGATATTTCAAAAATATAGATTTAATCTTACAAATCAATATTTTATTTGCTTAATTTGTCTTCCAAGGGACCTCTTCCACATTTTGTTTCTTTGAGACAAATCTTGCGTAGACAAATAAAAAGTCTGAAAGTCGGTTAAGATACTCGATTAGTAATGGATTTACTTCAACCTCTAGGCTTTTTAAATCGACAACTCTTCTTTCCGCTCTCCTGCAAACTGTCCTCGCTATATGAATAACACTTACGGCAGGATGTCCGCCAGGCAAAATAAAGTTTTTCAATGGCTCGATTTTTTCGTCCATCTTATCAATCTCACTTTCTAGAAATTTCAGCTCTTCCTCCTTCAATGGAGTTAGAAAACCTTTAGTATCCTCCTTTTCTGTAGCCAAATGTGAGCCTAATGTGAATATAAAACTCTGTATGCGATTGAATATATCATACTCTTCTTTACAAGATTCTTGGTCTTTCACGAGTCCAAGATAGCTATTCAGTTCATCACAGGTGCCATAGGCCTCCAGTCTTGCATCTGATTTTGAAACCCTCGTACCATAGAGTAAAGAAGTCGTTCCTTTATCTCCTGTTTTGGTGTATATTTTCATTTTTACATTTAAATTATCTACAATGGCTAAGAACAATTATTAATTTATTCGAGGTTTGACTAAAAGGTATAACCTCACCATTGAGTTGAATTTTTCAATAGACATGATCAGTAGCAAAATCTGGGAAGCTATATACCTATCAAAGAAGTGTAGATGAAGGATTGTATACTAGCTCTCTCCTATTTTACTTATTAGTTAAATACTAATTTAAATTAATAAGGTTAGTAATCACAGCTCTTTAATTAGTAAGCACTGTTCCTTTATGAAATTGCTATCAACTACGCCTCCGCTCTAGATATTTCAAGGTTTTTTTCATCTGACTCCACTAAACCATCCTTTAATCGAATAATACGATGTGCATAGTGGGCAATATCATCCTCATGAGTTACCATAATGATAGTATTACCATCATCATGAAGTTTCTGAAATAAATCCATGATATCGTAAGATGTTTTTGAGTCAAGGTTACCAGTAGGCTCATCAGCAAGGATAATACTAGGATCATTGACTAAAGCCCTTGCAATAGCCACCCTTTGCCTTTGACCACCTGACATTTCGTTGGGTTTATGTTTGTATCGGTCACCGAGTCCTACAGAGGTTAGCGCTTGAATGGCCTTTTCTTCTCTGTCTGACTTACTGTAACCTGAGTAGACTAAAGGTAAGGCAACATTTTCAAGAGCTGAGGCACGTGGCAATAGATTAAAGGTTTGAAATACAAATCCAATTTCTTTATTGCGAATGGCGGCTAGCTCGTTTTCAGTCATATCGCTAACGTCTTTGCCATTAAGAATATACCTGCCTTTGGTGGGTGTATCTAGACAGCCAATGATATTCATAAGGGTTGATTTTCCGGAACCACTTGGCCCCATGAAAGCTGCGTATTCCCCTCGATTTACCTCAATGCTAATTGATTTTAGTGCATGAATAGTTTCACTACCCATCACATAGGTCTTACCTATATCTGTGGTTTGAATGACTTTTTGTTGCATAGGATTGATTTTGATTTACAATATTGACATAAGATATGTAAAAACAAAACCAAAAATGTGGGATGGTAGCTTATCTTGATAGGTGGTGAATCAAAAGATAGGCTTTAATTTATCAATTTTGATAAAAAGGGCATATATACTTAATGAGTGGCATTTTATCTGAAGAATCAAATCGGTGCAGACTGATAAATAAATGCGACTTGGTCTCAAAGGTTAGCTCGTAATAAAAGTCTTCAACACGATAGAGTGAAAATGTAAAAGGTCCAAATTTTTCCTTGCTTATGAATTTACCTTTTTCAAGCACCATCTCTATCTGTAAACTCAAAGATAGCTCGCTAAATTTTGCATTTTCCATATTTCCGATGTTTAATTCTTTATTTATGCAAATATACGATTGGAATATTCCAAGGATGAACCAATACATTGAGCCTTAACACAAAGTAACTTTAAACTAAAAATTTGAGGATCAAACTATGTAAAAATGGCTTGTTGAATTGAGATGGTATGATTAGTCATTAAAATACATATAAAATGGATCTTAGCTTGATGAAAGAAAATACTGAGAAAATGACTTAATTAGAATTTTTGTTAAGTTTCGTGGACTATTTTACATAATAGCTAGCAAAAGCGGGGATGTCAAAACCCTAAATTCATTTGACAAAAACAATAGTGAAGCGTTTATATTCTGATTTATTGTGACTTAAACTTGTCATATTTGGAAGAGGATAATGAGTGAATCATGAATTTTTAACTTAAATAAAGGAGGCTATTTTAAAAATGAATTTTATAATTCAATGGTTTTCACTTTTTTTGCACTTCATTTCAAATTAAAGAACTAGAAAATTAAAAGCATGGCGGCACTAGGTAGACACATCATTGTTGAATTTTACGATTGTAATCCTGAAAAACTTAACGATGTAGTTCATATCAAAGAAAGTATGGAAGAGTCAGCAGAGATAGCTGGCGCAACGCTCATCAATTCAACATTTCATCATTTTTCACCTTATGGAGTAAGTGGTGTTGTAGTAATACAAGAAAGTCACTTAGCAATACACACTTGGCCTGAATATGGTTTTGCTTCAGTAGATGTTTTCACTTGTGGCGATTCGGTAGACCCATGGGTTTCGTACAAATTTTTGAAAGAAGCCTTTGGAGCTGACCATGGCTCAGCCATAGAAATGCGAAGAGGTGAAATGCACCTTTTGACAAAAAAAGACTTCGATATTCAAAAACATAGAAATGTAAAAACAGAAGCTTCTGGTAAGCCTGCTTCGACCAACGATATTTGGTTTACGGAAAGAAATAATGACATTGCTCTCTCTCTTCGTCATAGCGGTGAGAAACTTTATGAAGCTCAGTCTGAATTTCAGAAAGTAGAAGTTTATAAAACCAACGCCTATGGCAATATGCTTACCCTCGATGGCATGGTAATGACTACAGAGCAGGATGAATACGGTTACCATGAAATGATCAGCCATGTACCTGTGCTTTCTCATCCCAACCCAAAAAGAGCACTGGTAATAGGTGGTGGAGACGGAGGTACTGCCCGAGAGCTTCTAAAACATACAGAAATTGAAGAGGTAGTGATGGTGGAGATAGACGATAAAGTGATCGAAGCTAGTAAGCAATTTCTACCTGGTATCGCTTCTGCTTTTGGGCATCCTAAGCTTAACTTAAAGATTGAAGATGGCATTAAGTATGTGAAGGACAGCGCAGACGCCTCATTTGACATAGTGCTAGTAGACTCTACTGATCCGGTAGGTCCTGGAGAGGGCTTATTTACAGAAGAATTTTACCGAGAGGTATATCGTATACTTACCCCAAATGGTATTATGGTAACCCAGAGTGAATCGCCTAGATTTAATCAGAAAGTATTTGTAGAGATTCATGAGTGCTACAAAGGCATATATGGTAAGGATAATGTACATACCTATTTATTCTACGTCCCTACCTATCCTACGGGTATGTGGAGTTTCTCTTACTGTGCAAAAGGCGATACTCACCCAATAGCAACTTACCAAAAGGAAAGAGCAACTACTTTTATGAAAAACGAAAAGCTTCAATACTATAATGAGGAAGTGCACCGTTCTGCCTTTGCATTGCCTAACTTCGTAAAGAACCTTTTGAATATTAAGTAGGACAACCGATTGAATTATCATCCCTCGCAAAATAAAAAACACATGACCAAGGAAGAAATCATCAAGCAATTTGATATTAATGGTGTTGGTGCTAAAGGTAGTCTGTTTGGATTACCTTTTACTGAACAACAAAGTGACATTATCGTGCTTCCAGTACCTTGGGAGGTGACTGTTTCTTACGCGGCGGGTACAGCAAGAGGTCCAAAAGCTATCCTGGATGCATCACCGCAACTAGACCTACACCTAGAGGAATACCCTGAATTTTGGAAGTCAGGTGTTTTTATGGAAGATATTTCTACTGCTTTACTAGAAAAAAGCGACCTACTAAGGGAAAAGACAGAGGAATATATAGAATGGCTTGAAAATAACTCAGGCCTAGAACTCCCTCGAAAGTATGAAAACTTGTTAAATGAGGTCAATCAAGAGTGCCAAAAAATGATTGGTTGGGTTAAGACACAGGCCCTGAGCCATCTTAGAAAAGGTAAAATAGTAGGACTATTAGGAGGTGATCATAGCACTCCCCTTGGTCTTTTACAAGCACTTGCAGAACAAGGTGGATCCTTTGGGGTTTTACAAATCGATGCACATGCAGACCTTAGAAAGGCTTATGAGGGCTTCAAGTATAGCCATGCATCTATCTTCTACAACGCTTTAGAAGAAATACCTGAGATTTCAAAATTAGTACAAGTTGGCATCCGAGATTACTGCAAAGAAGAGGCAGATTATGCAAATCGGTCAGAGGATAGAATTGTACAATATACTGATAGAAAAATTAAAATTGAACAATTCAGAGGCTCTCAATGGGAAGATCAGGTGAATAGAATTGTCTCTAACTTACCAGACAGAGTGTATATTAGCTTTGATATTGATGGGTTAGACCCGAAACTTTGTCCGCATACAGGTACGCCAGTGCCTGGTGGGCTAGGGTTTGAGGAGGCGGTTTTCTTGATCAGAAAAATTGCCCAAAATGGTAAAAAAATCATAGGTTTTGATCTCAATGAAGTAGCGCCAGGGGAAAGTGGAGAATGGGATGCTAATGTAGGCGCAAGGCTTCTATACCACATTTGTGCTTATACAGATGCTTCTCAAAAAGAAATCAGTATTAGGTAATGTAACATTAAGTTTTAGTGAGGGTGATAAGCTTCGGATGTAAATAATATTTCCTTGTATTCAAGAAGCCTAATATTTAGATTAACATTATTAATAATAAAAACACATTGACAATCAATCAGATCATTTGGTCGCCTAGCGAAGTAGTTGTAGACCTTGGCTTCTATGCTGTACATTGGTATTCGCTTCTCTTTGCCGTAGGCTTTGTTGCGGGCTATTTCTTGGTGAAATCATCTTATCTGCGAACTAACATCCCCCTTGACAAACTCGATTCTTTGTCCATATATGTGGTCTTAGGTACAGTGATAGGAGCAAGAATGGGCCATTGTTTGTTTTATGAACCTGATTACTACTTGACAAGACCGTGGGAAATATTACTTCCTTTCAGCTTTGAGGGAGGATTTAGGTTTACTGGCTTTAGAGGGTTAGCGAGTCATGGCGGTGGTATTGGTTTGGTAACTGCCATATACATTTATTCTAAGCGCAATGAGCTTACACCACTTTGGGTAATGGATCAATTGGCGCTAGCTACTCCTCTTGTTGGTGCCTTTATCAGGCTAGGAAACCTCATGAACTCTGAAATTATAGGCACCCCTTCTTCCCTACCATGGGCTTTCGTTTTCGAACGCGTAGATCCTATTGCTCGGCATCCGGCACAGCTCTACGAAGCCTTGGCCTATTTCGGAGTTTTCATTTTTATGCGGTATGCACTACCCAAATCTCATACCCCAGGCTATTTTCTTGGATGGTGTCTTTCACTCATTTTTACTGTTAGGTTTTTCATCGAATTCATTAAAATTGACCAAGTAGCTTTTGAAGCAGGAATGATACTTAATATGGGTCAACTTTTAAGCTTACCCTTCATCGTATTAGGTATTTATTTGATACGAAATAAAAAAACTGAAGGATAAATATAATATTCAAATAGATAGAAACATCTCAGCTCTTCAATATTAGTCATCCTATCAAGTAAATAGTAGTGATGTTAGTCTTTTACACCTCAAAAGAGCTAAGTTTTTTGATGCAACATGATCATTACTTTTTTTCTTGAAATGAGAACGACGTAAATCACCAAAACTACAAGTTGAAGGTATTATTTAGTTATATTTTGGTGTTACTTTTTTAGGATTGAAGGTTTGTTGTTTGCTTTTAAGATACAATCTTGACTTCTGTGATCTAATGATATTATTTATGAATAAGATCAAGTTTAGATGATATTAAGCTATTTGATGACTGTAATTAATCATAATCGCGGCAGTGGAAGCCACGAGGTTGAAGTGCAGAAAAAAACAATTACTTTATGGTAATGAAAATACCTTGCTCAATATAATACACTCCTAAAATTTTCATATATTGTTTTAGATTTTATTTGAGTATGAAGACTTTGACGACTACATAGTTGATCAAGCAATTCGTCCACAAACCTTGCAAATTAATTTTTAGTGAAATTTAATAAGACCTGCTATCTCTGTATTTTAACCTGGTTTATCGCCTTTAGCTTATCAGGCGGTTATCTTCATGCAAAAGATCTTGATGGGCTTTATGATGAATTACTCTATCGAACATTAGGAGCAGAAAGTTTTAAGGTGATAGGCGAAAATATAGAAAGCTTAGAATCACAGAAGCAAACAAAAGAAAGGCTCTTTCTCCTTGCAAAGTATTACGAACACAAAGCTTCACCCAAGCAATCTAAGGAAATCTATGCTTTACTAAGAAAAGACTATTTTTCTCAACTTTCTTCTCCCGAAAAATCGCTTTACTTCTATGGATTAGCTTACTCTGAATTTTTAGATAAAAACATAGATGCATCGGTACAACAACTAGAACGTTTTTTTAAAACCACAACCAGCAACAATCATTTAATTGGCAGTGCATACCACTTATTGGGAAATTGTTATTTCCAGGATCAATCATACAAGGATGCAGAAGGTGCTTACAAGAAGGCTATTGAAAGCAGAAAAAAGGTCGATGATAATAAAGGAATGGCCGCTTCACTCAATAATTTGGCAAATATATATTTAAGAGAGGGTAAATATAATGACGCTTTGGAAAAATATGAGACCAGTTTACTACTAAAGAAAGAAATAGGCGATCTCTCTGGTGCTTCAGCCACCCTTAATAATATTGCCTCTATTTACTATTACCAAAATCAATGGGTAAAGGCCCTAGAAATGCATCTTGATGCCTTGAATATCAATGAAGAATTGGAAGACAGCCTCAAAACCTCTTATTCATTAAATAACATAGGCTTAATCTATCATGAGTTGAGAGATTTTAATAAAGCTGTAGATTACTTCTTTAAGGCTATAGCTTTTAAAATAAAGCTAAATATTCCTCAAAGCCTAAGCGCTACATACAATAATCTAGGCATGACCTATTCTCAAATGGGTAACTTAGATAGTGCTCTCAACAATTACGACAAGGCGATTAATTTAAGCATTAAAATAGATGATGATGAAGGCTTTGCTGCAGCTCTAAACAACAGAGCAAAAGTATTTCAAGAAAGAGGGTTAATAAAAGAAGCATTGAATGACCTTCTACAGTCTTTTTATCTCGATGAGGCATCTGGAAATCAAAGAGGAATACTTCAGTCTAAAACAAATATTGGTGAAATCTATCTAAAGCTTAATGAACTGGAAAAAGCTCAGGCTTACATTAGAGAGGCACTTGCCTTAAGTATAACATTAAGCTCAAATAGTTATTTAAGTCTTAACTACCTTCATTTAAGTGACTACTTCGATCAACTGAAAAGCTATGATTCTGCATTTTTTTATTTGAAGCGACATACAAAAATGGACAGCATGCTTCAAGTAGAAAATAATGAAAAGGATGTCGCTCGCATAGAGGCAGCCTATGAATTTGACAAAAAAATGGCATTGATTGACCTTGAAAGGGAAAACGAAAAGATAATGGCGGAAAAGAGAGTACAAAAGGCTGCCTATCAACGAAATGGTATTTTTTTAATTACACTGTTTTTTGTGTTTGTAGCCTTAGCCTTTTTCTTTAATCGGAAAAAGCTTATACAGCTTAATTCGCAGATAAATGAAGAAAGAAAACAACTTAGAATCGCTAATTTAGAAAAGGCTGCAATTTTTGCTACCGTTGGACACGATGTGAGAGGTCCTATCAGTAGTGTGATAAAATTGATGGAAATGAGTAATACGGGTATGATTTCTTTAGATGAGATGAGATCAATGCAACCTCAGATTCACCGTAACCTCAATGCAATCTCACTATTACTTGAAAATATACTCAACCGATCGGTGTTTGAATTAAATAAATCGAACATCAATATTGAAAAAATACTATTGTATCCTCTTTTAGATGAAGTACGTAGTATTTTTGAGATTATGCTAAAGCAGAAAAGCCTGCGTTTAGATTTGAGCATCCACCCATCGATATGTATATATGGTGATCGAATGCTTTTTAGTTTAATATTGCGAAATTTATTGAACAATGCCATCAAATACTCAGAGTCAGGAACGAACATTCTGATCGAAGCATATGAAAATGCTGAAGGAAAACAATTGATATTCAGCATAACCAATATTGGTAAAGGAATGACTCCAGAAGAAATTAATCTTGTATTAAATACCAAAACAATGGTAAAAAGTAAAGAAGGAAGTGCTCAAGAAAAAGGTAATGGCCTTGGACTTATTTTAACTAAGGAAGCGCTAAATAAAATGGGCGGTACCATGGATATCGATAGTAATGGAACGAACGAAACAAGTTTTATACTTTCCATTCCTACTAGGAACTCAATTGTTTTGGATAAAAATTAAAATTTTACTATTATTACACGGCTGTAAACTAATTTCTCAGATGATCATTGATGGTGTTCAATAAGCCAAAAATTCACAATCAAATCTACTACTACCCTGTGTATTTTGACTTAGAAGAAGCTAATCTATAGCTGAGAAAAGTGTTGGCTTAAAAAAGCCATAAAGAACGATAAAATCAATGAAAGATAAATTATTTGTGGTAGGGGTTGGATCCTCTGCAGGAGGATTAGATGCACTTAGTAAGTTGATTTCAAGCCTTCCTAAAAACGAAGATCGGTTTTGTGTAATTGTAGCACAACACCTTAGTCCATCACACGATAGCAAGCTCACCCAAATACTCTCAAAAGATTCACCATGGCCCGTAGTAGATGCGCACGATTTTGAAAGTCTTCACGCTGGAAGGGTTTATATCACACCGCCTAATAAATTGATTAGTGTTGATAAAAAAGGTATTCGACTGATCGTGCCTTCTCCACAAATTGGACCTAAACCAAATGTAAATACACTTTTCACATCAATTTCTGATGGACATGGAGATCGATCAGTAGGAATTATACTGTCAGGTACGGGTAGCGATGGTTCTGACGGTATTCGATCGATTAAGGAAAAAAATGGACTAGTCATGGTGCAATCGCCTGAATCAGCCAAGTATGACGGTATGCCACAGGCAGCTATCCAAACTGGGGTGGTCGACCATATTTTACCTATCGAACAAATTGTCCAAGAGCTTATTCTTCACATTGATCTTTTTGGATCCTCTTCGTCAAGAATTTCGAGAAAAGAATTTGATGAGTTTTTCCATAAAATTACTAACGAGGTAAGTAATCGATCGGGCGTTGACTTTAACAACTATAAAACCTCTACCCTACTTCGGCGATTAGAGAAAAGAATGCATGCTTTAGATATCAAATCTATAGATAAGTATTATGACTTTTTGAAAACAACGAAGGATGAGAAAAAAGCTTTTATCGACAACGCTCTGATTAACATCACCTCCTTTTTTAGAGATACTGAAGCTTTTAAAAAAATAGAACAACAGATCAAGCGGATCATCGATAAAAAGACAGAACGAGATACGCTTAGAATTTGGGCCCCAGGCTGTTCGTCAGGTCAGGAAGCCTACTCTATTGCTATGATCGTAGATCGCCATACCAAAGAATCGGCTAAGCGGATAATGGTTCAGATATTTGCGACCGATATTGATGAAGAAGCAATCACGCAGGCTAGGTTGGGCATCTACACTACAGAAGAGGTAAATGAGGTACCAACCAACTATAAAGAAACTTACTTTAAAACGCTAGATAACGGTAGTCTTCAAATAGATAAAGACCTTAGGCAGACCATTTTATTTAGTAAGCATGATTTAACGTCTAACCCGCCTTTTTTAAAACTAGATATGGTGGTTTGTAGAAATGTATTGATTTATTTCAATTCAGAATTGCAGGATCGAATCATACCACTATTTCACTATACACTGAAAGAAAAAGGGATTTTATTTTTAGGGAAGGCGGAGACTATCAGTAGCTATTCAAATCTATTTGTGCCGCTAGATGGTAGATTGAAAATTTATGAAAAGCGTATTGCTGACAACCCAGAGGTTAATAGGTTTCCAGCTTTTCAAAAAGTTACGGGTAGAAAATCAAAATCGAAAGTTGGGCTGAGGTCTAGTTCACGCCCGCTCACCATCAAAGACATGGTGAAGGAAACACTCTATAAGGATTATATCTATCCTTTTGTGGTGATCAATGAGAACATGGATATCATACAAATAGGTGGTGATGTTCGGTTATTCTTAAGTCTACCAGAAGGAAAGCCGAACTCGAATATCGTGAAGATGTGTATTCCCGATCTACGTGTGGATATGAAAGCATTGATCCTTAAAGCAATCCGTACCCGTAAAAAAGAAGAGAGCCCAGGCAAAAAAATCGACTTCTTTGGTACAAAATATCAGGTATTTATTACCTGCTCCCCGCTGGAATATTCAGAGCAAAATTACCCGATGTTTATTATCATTTTCAAACATCAAAAGTTAGAAGCACAATCGGATCTTGATTCAAAAGAATATTCTGATGAGGAAAGTAGAAAAAGGATATATGATCTAGAGCGTGAACTAGAAGATACGCGTGATCAATTGCAATCTTTCGTAGAAGAATTGGAGCTTAACAATGAGGAATTACAGTCGCTCAATGAAGAGCTGCAGGCATCCAACGAAGAGATGCAATCAACCAATGAAGAGATGGAAACATCTAATGAGGAGTTGCAATCAACTAACGAGGAGATTCAAATAGCCTATGATGAACTTAGAGCTTCGCATGAAGAACTTTCGCGCAAAGATACAGAACTCAAAAAATCAGAGGCGAATGTAAGAACACTTCTAAATAATAGTTTGCAGTCTTTTGTACTAATCAATAGTAGATATGAAATCATCATTTTCAATGAAAAAGCAAGGGCTTTTTATAACAATACTTTCGGAATTAACATTCGGTCTGGTGATAGCATATTAAACTACCTACAAGAGGATGAATTACAAGATTTCCATAAAGACGTCAAAGAATGCTTGAAAGGTATTGTAGTAGAAGGCGAACGCAAATACCTCACTAAAAAAGGGGATGAAGTATGGGTTCGTTATAACTATACTCCCCATATAGCCACTGACAATGAATCATATCGTATGATTTCATACAGTACTTTAGATATTACAGACCTAAAAAAGACAAAGATAAATCTATCGGAAAGAGAGAATCTCATTCAATCAATTTTCGATAGTACAGATTTTGGAGTTTGTGTTACTGATGAGCATGCAAGGTTTGTAAAAGTAAATAGAGGATACTGCGAGTTGTATGGTTATGATGAGAAAGAATTAATTGGTAATCTCTTCACCATGGTGGTACCCCCAGAAAACCGTGCCGCAGCACTCCAGGCTCATGAAGAATCTCTTATTGCAAAAAGTGAAATTCCTGCAGAATGGAAAGTAGTCCGGAAAAACGGTCAAATCATGGACGTGTTGGTCAGCGCACAATTTATGGAGCAAGCCAATGGGAAAAGGTTCAAGATAACCTCTGTTCTTGACATTACTGAAACAGTAACTCATAGAAACATGCTCAAGCAAGTGGGGAAGGATCTAAAAATAGGAAGCTGGGAATTAAATCTTGCTACTAATGAATTTATATATACCAGTGAACTTCAGGAGGTTTTAATGCAGGAAAAGCCCGTGAAGACGATTGACCAATTAATCGATTGCTTTCATATGTCCTTTCAAGAGAGTCTTCGAGAGCAACTTAGCAAATCGATAGAAGAAAAAAGACCCTTAGAATTCGAGGGGCAAATAGTAACCCCATCCGAGAACAGAAAACAATGGATTCGACTCACTGCCAAACCGAGCTTATCGGGAAACAAAAGCGATAGGCTGCAAGGTACAATCAAGGATATTCATATAGAGAAAAATAATAGCATCTATCAGCACAGAAAATCTGAGATACTCAATGACATTACGGACGATATCTTTATTGTAAATAAAAAAGGTATCATTGAGTGGTACAACGGTTTAGAGTCTCATTCAAAAAATAAAAAAATAGCAGATCCACAAGGAAAAAGAATTTCTGAATTTCTTGAAGTTGTAAATAAAGATTTTGTGTTTGAAGATTTTCTTGATCAAGTAAGGATTAATAAAAAGGAAAGCACCAGAAGAATATCTGTTAAAACAAATAAAGCTCAAACGCAGGATTTATCCATTAGATGCACTCCACACTTTGATCACTTGGATAGTTTTGACCACTATACTTTAATCGTAAAAGATATTTCAGAATTAATCAGTCTGGAAAAAGAATCCGAATATGTAAAAAACACACATAGTAACTTTGCAACTACCCTCAATAGACAATTGGGAATATTGAAGCTTGACTACCAACTGAATGTAGAAAGCGTCAATTCAAAGGCAATTGAGTTGATCCAAATGAAAGAAAAAGATATCATGGGTAAAAACCTTTATCTAATCCTTTCGAGAGAGATGAAAGATGATCAAATAGATCAATTAATGGATCACATTAATGAAGGAAAGGGATATCAAGGTAAAATAATGTTTAGAGTGAAAGAAGGAACTTCTAAACAATTACATGCTACTTTTATCGTAGAGGAACATCAAACAGACGTAAAAGATAAAAAATATCAGGTTATTTTGTTTGATATTGAAGATTGATAAATATTGATGGCCCTTAGCCATTATGAAAAGCGTTGGATTTCTGAATAAGCAAAAAAAGAGGGTAAATGATTTTTTACCCTCTTTTCATATCAAATTTATATCTAATCAAATCTAATTGATCGACAATTATATCAAATCCCCGAGGTCTCTCACTCCTATATAGCGATCTTTTATAAAGCCTTCTCCGTAAGCCACCCGGATTACGTGTCCGAACTCACGAGCCCTAGCTTCTATCATTTGCAGAAACTCAGGACTAGAAATGTAGGTGTCCGGCTCATCACTATTAGGATCAAAAAATTGCGATTTGAAGGCTTTGATCGCCTGCATTTTAGTTTCCCACTCATCTGTAATGTCTACTACAAAATCGGGAGTTAGAGGCATACTCTGTATATAAAAGTAAAGATTTTCAGGACGCCAAGGCGCTTGTTGCTCTCCATTATGGTAGGTTTCCAACTTAGCTAGTCCTGCCATAAATACAGCATCCCTCACAAGCTCAGATGCCCTGCCGTGGTCAGGATGTCTATCCGAAGGAGCGTTGGCAAGAATAATTTTAGGCTGATACTTCCTAATCGCCTCTACAACCTTCATTTGATAGACGGAGGTATTTTCAAATAATGCATCCGGAAACATCAAATTCTCTCTAGCACTAATGCCCAAAATCTCTGATGAAGCAGCTGCTTCTTGCTGTCGAATTTGTACAGTACCCCTAGTGCCCATCTCGCCTTGCGTAAGTTCTACTATGCCTACTTTATAGCCTTTTTTCACATGAGTTGCAATTGTTCCAGAACATGAAAGCTCAGCATCGTCAGGGTGAGCTGCGAAAACAAGTATATCTAATTTCATCAGTATTGTATTTGAATAAAAGTAAGAATTAAAGCCAAATTATTGTCGGCCTAAGAAATAAGTAGCTGCACAATAAATCAAGATTAACCCGATAGATTGCCTCAAATCCGAATTAAATACCCCATGAGTGCTACCAAGCTTTCGCAAAATGGGATAGCATTTTGAAAATACAGTAATCTTTGTTTTATGATGAACAAAGCACCTCAAAAAACACTATCTTATCAACGAAGAAGCGATTATTTTATCCTGATCGATCGTCCAGGGTAAATGGTCGTATTAGGAGATATACCATTAAGTCTGCAGATAGTATTTACAGAAGTACCATATTGCCTGGCGATTCTTGAAAGGCTATCACCCCTGCGGATTTTGTGATATCGAATCTTGTAAGCCTCATGAAGATAGGCAAAACTATCCGGGCTTATCGTTATGTCAGCACTTATGATTTCTCCTTTACGAAAGTCAAAAATGTCATGTGGATTTAGTGCATTACCTAGATAACGTATTTCAAAGTGAAGATGAGGGCCCGTACTTCTTCCAGTACTCCCTCCGAAGCCAATGACATCACCCGCCTTTACTTCATCACCAACTGATACATTAAAGGCAGACAAGTGGCCATATAGTGTCTCAGAACCGTTAGCATGTCTTAACATGATATAGTAACCATAGCCACCTCTGTTATATTTTGCTATTCTAACAACTCCGTCAAATGCAGCTTTTATCTCGCTACCATGCTTTACTCTTATGTCGGCTCCATAATGCCAAGTCATGCGCCTCATTCCAAAATAACTCGTCACATCTCTAGAATCTACCGGCATACTGAAACTAGCCTCATCATTAGGATCAAATAGCTGAATGTTTAAAGTGTCTTTAAACTGCCGACCATCAAAGCCATAAGGATTAACCGCTTTTGTATCCCAAGTGGCATAGTGATCATGCTCATCAAGCCAATTGGAGTATAAAAATACATTCTCATCTAATTCTACGTATTTTTGTCTTTCTAGCGGTATGGGTGTCCGTGTGGCAATCTGGGTTTTCCAGAAAGTTTCATTCATACGAGGCACAGCAATCCTCTGACTATCATTCAAGTACTTCAAGTCATATTGCTTTGGCTTTGTAGTATTCTCTTTAAACCAAAACGGCGCTATACTTTCACTATTTGTGGACATAAATACTTCGGAAGATTCAATATTATCTTCTTCTAAATCGTCCTCTATTACTTGATCATTTTTTGCATAAAAATCAGCGTTATAACCTAGCTTGCCTGTAGCAAATTGTTGCGCGTATGATTTATCTAGCTGCAAAAGACATAAACCAAAAATAATCAGACCTATGAATAAGGCTGACTTTTCGGTAGGTTTCTTATACAGTTTTGGTAAAATAAAATGAGCATCCAAATTTGTATTTGAGGATGTGATGCCAGCAACCAACTTATTTTTATGGTGAATTTCGAACATATATTGCTTTGTCAATGATACACCAAACGGATAGGGTGTCTAAAAATTTAGTATTGGGTTTAATCATGCAAAAATCGTTCTATTTTAGCAAAAAGCAAAGCGGATTGTATTATCATTCAGGAAATAAAAAAAGTTTTTCTAGTTGGAATGAGAACGCAGCAGAACCACAACCAACTATGGCAAGCATCTTACATTTGGATAGTGCGCGATTTATATCAGTTTCAAAGCCTATTAAAGGAGGTACTATTAATATTAGGCGTGTAAACCAACTATGATCGCATGACAACTAGAAGAAAGGATTATATAGATCATCATCAAACTTTTGACTGTTTTCTAAATCACCCACCATCATTGGCTTCAATATGGATTTCTTCTGCCTTAACTACTCACCATTCTAAGTAAATGGCTATCTGGCTCATACTAGCCTACTATCTCTTAAATTAATATGCTTATCCGCTAATTTGCACCTTAAATTTTAAAGGAAATACAATATGTTTATCCGCTAGTTTACAGAACTGAGCTGTTTTGTCATCAAGTAATGAATTTCGTCTAAATCAATTAACTTAAGTTAACACGGATTATTTTACTCTGTGATCCACTATGCTAACATTGGTGCTACTCTGTGGCCTATAAAATTACACAATGTCGCTCAATGCTTTACACAATGATTCCGATTTGTCTTGAGGCTTTGCCTAGCTTTTTGTAAAGTGATATCTACAATTTTGCGGGTAGGCATAAAATACAATGTTTTAAAAGCGCTGAAGGCGCTATATAACAAAGCACAAGGAGAAGCCATGTGAGAAAGGGTAAAGCCCTGTGAGAAATAGAAAGCATGACTTAACCTAGAAAAGATGTAACAATGTAACACATTGTGTCTTTTCAAGGTGTATTTTAATTATGTCGTTATGCGGATAAGCATAAAATTAATGATTTAAAACGACAGGCCGAATAGCGACCAATTACCCAATTTTAGTAGTAAACTAGCTACTATCCACATCCCACGCAAAAGAAAAACTTGGCGAACGAAACACAAAAAGTGATAAAGAGTTTCTTTTGGTATTAGACTCATAGCTCTTTTAATAGCAATAAGTAATCGATAGAAAGCTTAAATTTTAATCGCTCGCCTTTCTACAGTTGTAACAATCCGCTATCTTCACAAAAAAAATGAATCATGTACATCATCAAAGTAAAAGGAAAAGCGAAAATACCTGATTATATTCAGCTGAGAGATGAAAACTTCGTACTTGTAGCCTATTTTAGAGCGGATCGTCCGCTTAAAAACATGGACAAATACGGTTTGAAAGGCAAAGAGGAGCAAATGAGGGAATTAATTGATGAATTGCCCTTCGGTAAACTGCAAAAGGTAGAGCTATGATTGAAAAAGAAGATGCGATCGTCATTTTTGAAAATGCTTCTATCTTCCAAGAAAACCACCTAGTACTGAGCGACATCAACTTCAGTATTCGTAAGGGTGAATTTTGTTTTTTAGTAGGGAGAACTGGAAGTGGCAAATCTTCATTGCTCAAAACCATTTATTCAGACCTTGAATTAAGGCAAGGAAAGGCGCAGGTATGTGGTTTCGATCTGAATGGTATTCAAAGAGCACAAGTGCCTTTTCTAAGAAGAAAGCTGGGTATCATTTTTCAAGACTTTCAGTTATTCCCCGATCGCACAGTCAATGAAAATCTTGTTTTCGTGATGGAAGCGACGGGTTGGAAAGAGGCCTCGAAAATGAAGAAGCGCATTGCTGAGGTACTGATGCGGGTGGGCCTAGGTACCTCTGGATCAAAAATGCCACATCAACTTAGTGGAGGAGAACAACAACGTATCGTCATTGCCCGATCGCTACTCAATGAACCCTCGCTCATCATAGCCGATGAACCTACAGGAAATTTAGATCCTAATGTATCCGAGGGAATTTTTGAGCTCTTTGAGGAAATTAACAATAGCGGTACCGCCATTCTTATGGCTACGCACAATCATAATTTGATAGCTAACCACCCTGCGAGGGTTCTCAAATGCATCGATGGAAAGCTGCTCGATAGCGAAGAAGATACCTTTGAGCTGCAAGACAGATACTAACAACTATAAAGATAATTCAACAAACATAATCTATCATTCAATGAGTACACCGAATTGGACTACCGTAAAAGAGTATGAAGATATCACCTTCAAAAAGTGTAATGGAATAGCTCGGATTGCTTTCAATAGACCTGAGATCCGCAATGCCTTCCGCCCTAAAACACTTGCCGAACTTGAAGAAGCGCTTATCATAGCAAGAGAAGACACCGCTATTGGAGTTGTTTTATTGAGTGGCGAAGGGCCTGCAAAAGATGGTATTTATGCCTTTTGCTCTGGCGGTGACCAAAAAGTAAGAGGAAAGCGAGGCTATGAAGGTGAGGATGGTGTACAGCGACTCAATGTGTTAGATATCCAAAGACTTATCCGCACTATGAGTAAGGTAGTAATATGCGTTGTTCCTGGATGGGCTGTAGGTGGAGGACATAGCCTTCACGTAGTTTGTGACATGACCTTAGCAAGTAAGGAGCATGCTATCTTCAAACAGACAGATGCGGATGTAGCGAGCTTTGACGGTGGCTATGGATCTGCCTATTTAGCCAAACAAGTTGGGCAAAAGCGCGCACGTGAGATATTTTTTCTTGGAAGAAATTACTCTGCTCAAGAGGCCTTCGAAATGGGGATGGTCAATGCCGTAGTACCCCATGCTGATCTAGAAAATACAGCCTACCAATGGGGGCAAGAAATTTTAGCCAAAAGCCCAACAGCAATAAGAATGATCAAATTTGCTTTCAACCTCACTGACGATGGTCTAGTAGGACAACAAGTTTTCGCCGGTGAAGCGACACGCCTAGCTTACATGACAGAAGAAGCCGAAGAAGGAAGAAACGCATTTCTAGAAAAGCGTAAACCTGATTTTTCAAAATTTCCGTGGCTATCGCTATAATTCGTTTCAGCTTAAAAAGCCTTCCCGATAGATCGGTACATCGGGGAGGCACTAGCTTCGCTTGTTTTAACTAACGGAAAAATGATAATTTTAAAAAAGCTTATTTTAAGCTTTTTTAAAATAAATACCGCTTACGATTCACAAATCACGATAATGCTTGGGGCTAAGCTACAAAATGCCAATCTCATACATTTTAGCGCAAGCATTTTCACTATTTTTCAATAAAAACTGAGCACTCAAATAAATAAAGTATAAGTCTTATGATTTATTTATCAACAATTTAGCTGTTTTTAAGCATGCCCTAAGTGATAAGAATGCCTTGATAAACTTTTCAAAAAAATCATCTTACAACCCAATGGATAGATCATAGATCGCTTAAATTCTTTTAGCTTATATCTTTAAGAAATTAGACAAGCATCTAAAACGAGCTGTAAACAAAAAAGGAGTCTATTACGACTCCTTTTTATTATTCGGTTACCACTCCCATCTTGCAGAATTTATCAATTCGTTCAGATTTGAGTTTATCTACTTTTAGTTTAGAAAGTGACTTATATTCCTTCAAAATAGTTTCCTTAAGTGTCCGAGCGGCTTCTTTCAAATTTACGTGAGCACCACCAAGCGGCTCAGTAATAATGCCATCAATCATCTGATTCGCTAACATATCCTTCGCAGTTAGCTTAAGTGCTTCTGCAGCCTGCTCTTTATAATCCCAGGATCTCCAAAGAATAGACGAACATGACTCCGGTGAAATTACAGAATACCAGGTATTTTCCATCATAAGCACTCTATCTCCAATGGCAATACCCAAAGCCCCTCCCGATGCACCCTCACCGATAATAATACAAATTACTGGTACGGTAAGGCCAAACATTTCCTTCAGGTTTCTAGCAATGGCTTCCCCTTGCCCTCTTTCTTCAGCTTCCAAACCAGGAAAAGCCCCAGGAGTATCGATCAAGGTTACAATAGGCTTATTGAATTTTTCAGCCATTTTCATTAGGCGCAGCGCTTTACGATAGCCTTCAGGATTAGGCATCCCAAAGTTTCGCATTTGTCGTTGCTTTGTATTTCTACCTTTCTGCTGACCAATAAACATGAAGGTTTGACCCGATACGGTACCAAATCCACCAATCATAGCTTTATCATCCTTCACCGTCCTATCGCCATGCAGCTCTATAAAATCATCTGTAATCTCATAGATATAATCCAAGGCATAAGGACGCTCAGGGTGTCTAGAAAGTTGAACTCGCTGCCAGCGCGTCAAATTATTAAAGGTCTCTTTTTTGAGATCTTTGATTTTATCTTCAAGTTTTTTTATTGCATCACTCACATCTACATTGCTTGTATGGGCTAAATCTTGCATCGCAGCAAGTTTCTCTTCCAATGCTACAATTGGCTTTTCAAATTCTAAATGCATACGTGTTTATAGTTTTTGAAACACAAATGTAGTCAAAAATACGAAAACTTAATGGATCATTGCAAGCAAAAGCCAGCTATACCCTCGATTCAATCTCATATTCAACCAATTAGCGCATAACAAAGTAGCATTATTTGTATCTGCTAATTTCTTTTTATTATTCTACGAGGGATGAGAATAGTATCCACTTCACCCAGTTGGAAAATCACTATTAGACTAAGCGTCAGTTGACCTACCTTGTGGACTTTTGGCAATATATAAGGCAAACTTCTTATTCAAATGAATCAATCGCTCAGCAAAGCTACCTATTAGCCACAGCTTTACAGCACTATGACTTTTTACATTGATCATAATTAGGTCGGTCTCCGATTTCAATGCCTCATGATATACAGCCATTGCCGCATCATTTTTTTCATCTAGACTGAGTACCAACTGATCGTGACTGAGTGAAAAACTCTTAATGCTTTCTTTAACTTGACCAAAAGATTCAATGGCTTGCTCTTTTACAATATCAGAAAATTCAAGAAAGGTCTTTCCAGTATAGTGATAGCCCTCAGGCACTTTAAATACATGCTGCACTCGAAAACTAGTTTGCTTTGGGTCAGCTTTAGACATCAATTGATGTGCTTTAATAATTAAGCTTTCTGATTGGTCAGAAAAGTCTATTGGCACAAGAAAATGTTCAAAATAGGGCTTTGAACCTTCTGGCACAAGCAATAGGTCTGCTTTTGACTTTCTTGCAAGTCTTTGCGCCACTACACCCGAACCTCGAAGTGTAGACTTTTTCCCAAGTAAAATAAGGTTGATATCTAATTGTTCAACTAGCTCATTGATCTTCTTTGAGGCCGTACCAACCGCTGCATGCACTTGAACATCAACCTTTTCACCTAATCCCTTTTTGATATCAGCTGTTATCTCTTCTAGTTGGTCGATGGCTTTCTGTTTAGCATGCTTGTTGAGTTCGGGAAACCTATGCTTCAGGCGGTCAGCGAATAAACTAGCGGGTACTATGTGTACACAATGAATCACTTTTACATCAAAAATCTCTTTAAGCTTCAGCGCATAGGCCAGAAGGTTATAATCGAGTTCTGAAAAATCTAAAGCAACAAGGATTGATTTCATTTTATATCTGCTTTTTGTTGTATATAACTTCTTACCCCCTCATCCCTCGAAAAAAAATATTTTTTATAATTATCCGCATAGATAATACGTCTTGAAAAGACACAAATTGGAACCTTATGATGCCATTTCAGAGCTAATTGCATGCTTCCTATTTATAACGGCGCTTCACCTTTTGCTTTACTATATTGCGTCTTCGGGACTTTTAAACCATAGCACTGCCTTTGAGATTTAAGGTGCAAACAAGCGGATAAGCATAATCTCTTTTGCGTTTGCAATAGAACCAAACATCATCTAAAAAAGCTATTAAAATCGTCAAATAGCTAATTAAGAATATGATTAGATTACCCTTACTGGAGTTAGGGTGTCTACAATTTGATAAACGAGCTCTTTAGAATGCGCTGGGAAGTTCGCAATACGCAGATGCTGATCTTTAAATTTACCATAACCTTTACCAACTATAATACCTTTCTCCAAAAGGGCTTTCACCTGCTCCTCTACCCTCTTGCTTTTGGCTACGATCACTGTTGATGAAGCATGCTCTTTCACATCAACAAATGCCTCCATATCCGGATGATCTTTGATCCATTGATAAAGAATTGCCGCTTTTTGATTGGTTTCCAGTCGAATCTGACTTAGGCCTTTGGTGAGCATATCCTCAGCTACTTTACCAAGTAGGTAAATACCTAAAACATTAGGTGTCTCGGCAGTTTGATGCTGATCGGCCATGACCTTCATTTTAAGTAAGCTATGGTAGGGACTAGTATTATATTTATTCGCTTCCTCTAGACTCTGAGCCACTTGAAAAGCGTGTGGAGATACTGCAGCGACAGCGAGTCCAGCTGGCAATCCCATGCATTTTTGCACTGAAAAATACAAAATGTCTGTTTCAGGAAAGTGATTTTCAGCATAAGGAAAAGATGATACAGCATCTACTGCGGTAACAACATTAGGATTGAGGGTTTTTACTGCCTTAGTAAAGTCAGTGTTTGTATAGACACCTGTTGAGCTCTCATTTTGAGTGATGCTGACCATTTCAAGCTGCTTGTAGGTTCTTATATCGCTCTCTGTAAAGCCAATTCCGTAGTCTTTTTTTATTTCAAGGGGATTCTTGCCCAATTCCATACCAAAGCTGAAAAATTTCTTTGAAAATGCACCATTGACATAATGTACTGAACCTCGACTTACACAATCTTGTAAAATCCTTTCCCAAATCTCATTGGAAGAAGAGAAATAAAGCAGTGTGTAGTCTTCAGGTACGCCAATGAGCTGTTTCATCATACGCGTAGTATGAGCATAAATTTCTTTAAATGCCGATGATCTGTGAGATATGGAACATACCCCGCTTTTCAATGCTGTCTGTATATGTGAAGCTACGCTAGGATACAATTCTGATGGACCAGGTGTAAAATGAAATTGTTTTTTCATAAATGAAAGATATTAAAACTTTTTTCTTTGGATCGACTTTAATATTTTTATTGCTTTTACCGCTTAATGGCTGTCGTTACCTTTATAACAACAAAGGCTAATACATCAACGAAGAAGTAGTAAAACCATTGACTGACCTCGAAATTTTGTACTTTTTATTCACATAATAAAATATATGAGGTATAAAATGTCAAAATTACCAAATAAATAATAATAAATTCAATATTTAGTCTCCGTAATCGATTTCGAAATGAATAAAATGCGAATTATTCTTCAGCTAGCTGCTTTATACAACATCATTTGGGGTGCTTGGGTTGTACTTTTTCCAATGCACTTTTTCGAGCTTACTGGTATGGAACCCATCAACCATCCGAGTATTTGGCAAGGTATGGGCATGGTAATTGGTGTATATGGCCTTGGATATTGGTGGGCATCAGCCGATCCAATCACCCATTGGCCTATAGTAGTAGTTGGTATGCTAGGAAAGGTATTCGGCCCCATTGGGTTCTTCTTTAACTACTCTCAAGGTGCTATCCCTTTCGAATTTTTTTACACCCTCATTACCAATGATTTTATATGGTGGATCCCTTTTTCCTATATCTTATATAAAACCTATCAACATAAGAAAATGAATGTCACTTAGTTTCATTATATGGTATATTTTGAGATATGGTCTATCAATTGTCTTTTTTATTGCCGCAGTACACCATTTGAATGCGCCAGACTTTTACATTCCACTTATTCCAGTGGGCATACCGATAGAAAAGGAAATTGTTAATTATCTAGTCGTTTTCATTGAGTTTAGCTTAGCAATAGGATTAATTATTACCCAACTTATCGGTATTTTCCGATTGTTGAGTGCAGGCTATCTATTACTTTTGGTAGCAGCGCATATTCACTTTATCCAAATGGGGAGTTGTATTGAAAACTCTCTTTGCGTACCTGAATGGATTTCTTATGTAAGGCTCATCATTATTCATCCACTTTTGATAATGTGGGCACTCTTCACTCCATTATTAGATCGAAAAGCAAAAGAGGCTGTAAAACAACACGAGACTAATTAACAACCTTTGAAGATTGCACAAAATAACAAAATTGAGCTTAGAGTGCACTTATTAGCAATATTTAATACAATAGCTAAAAACTTTAAGAATCAGCCATCAATTTGTAGCCGCTGTCCTACTTGTAGCTTAGTGTCTGTAAGATTGTTGAGCTGCTTTATTTTATCGATCGTTAGCCCATCATATTTTTGAGAAATTTTCCAGAGAGAATCACCAGGCTGTACGACATATACTTTTGAATTGAGCGGCGAGGCGGCTGCTGGTCGAGAACCTTTATCAGTATTGGCTACCGCTTTTGGGCCGGTATAGTTAAAACCTTCATCCAAATAAAGTAATAGTCGCTGCCCAACTCGGATTTGATTTCCGACCAGATTATTCCAATGCCTGATATCGCTGACTTTCACCTCATGATTTGCGGCAATAGTGCCAAGTACATCACCACTCTTCACCACATAGTGAACTTGTTGCTTTCCGAAAGTACCATGAGGTCTATTTTTTAGCTCTTCCACCATTCTTGAGGCGTTATTTTCAGCAGAATCTAAAATTACTTTTTCATTTTGTAGAAAATAATCCAGCTTACTGGCAGGAATGAGTACTTGATATGAAGTATCGTCCTTAGGAAAAATCAATTGAGTCAATACATCAGGATTGATCGCAGCTATTTCATCTTTACAAGCATTTAATTGAATAGCTAATGTTGGCAAATGAATGGACCGATTTACCTCGATGGGTACGGCTGCAGCCTGTGTGACCACTTTAGTAGGCGTGAAATTATGCTCCTCCATATAATTTAAGGCATAAATGATTGCTACAAACTGGGGCACATAAGAGCGTGTTTCTCTGGGCAAATAATCATATATCTCCCAAAAAGAATTTTTGTATCCACTCCTTCTTTTGGCTTTGCGAACATTGCCTGGTCCTGCATTATATGCTGCTAGAGCGAGCTCCCAATCTCCAAGGCTATTGTATAATTGTTTGAGGTATTTACAAGCCGCAATAGTTGCCTTTTCTGGATTGAAGCGATCATCTAAAAGGTCTGTTTTACCTAATTGAAAGGAACTACCGGTAAGAGGCATAAATTGCCATAGCCCACCTGCCCCCGCTGGAGAAATAGCCTTCGGGTTGAGTCCAGACTCTACAATGGCTAAGTATTTCAATTCATCCGGAAGACCAAACTCAGCTAAGTACTTCTCAAAAAGAGGAAAATAGATATAACTCCTCTCGACCATAAGCTGAGTGTAAGTTCTATTCCTTACGGTAAAATACTCTATAAATGACTTTACAGTCTTATTAAAGTTAAGTGGAATTTCTGTTTGAAGGCATGCAAGGCGCTCTTCTATAAGTTCATAAGAAGCGCTTGGTACATAATCGTATGTAATTGGAGAAACAAAAATAGTATCCTCTTCAAAAGACTGTGAATAGCTTAAGAAAGGCAAAAAGAACAAGCCTAACAAAATCAGATAGGCTTGTTGGATATATTTTGAAAATATTGCTTTCATGGTTGGATCGATGATTAACTAAATTTAGTCAAAAAATTACGAATCCAAAAATGATTTTGCTATTTGATAAAGTTTCTTTTCTTGAAATGCAGCACCCATAAATTGCAAACCTATCGGTAAACCATCGGTTGTTTCACCATTAGGGATAGAAATTGCAGGGACACCACAAACATTCGCTTGTACGGTGTATAGATCAGCCAGATACATCTCTATAGGATCATCACTATGCTCCCCAAATTTAAAGGCTGCAGTTGGCGTGGTTGGCATTACCAAGAAATCGTATTGCTGAAGAAGTTCTTGTGTCTTCTCCCTTATCAACCTTCTTACTTTTTGGGCTTTGATATAATAGGCATCATAGTAACCCGAACTCAATACAAATGTACCTAACATAATCCGACGCTGTACTTCCTTTCCGAAGCCTTCTTCACGGGTCATCTTATACATTTCTTCCAAATTGTGAGCATGAGGGGTACGATATCCATATTTGACACCATCATAACGTGAAAGATTTGACGATGCCTCAGCTGTAGTGAGTATGTAGTAAGTAGGTAAAATATAATCTAAAAGGTCAAAAGAAATAGGAGATACCTCATGGCCTTTAGACTTCAGTTTTTCAATAGCTGAAAGAGTAGCTTCCTTTACATCGGTAGCAATACCTGAGCTATCAAGCGTATTTTGGATATAAGCTATTTTATATTTTTTTGATTCTCCCAGCCCTTTTACATAATTATCTACAGGTTCATTAGAAACGGTACTATCAAAATCATCTGCTCCAGCGATTACTTCTAGCATTAAAGCATTGTCTTCTACAGTTGTAGAAAGCACACCAATACTATCAAAAGAAGAGGCGTAAGCAATCAATCCATAGCGAGAAATTCTACTATAAGTAGGTTTAAGACCTATCACTCCGCAAAATGCAGCCGGCTGTCGTACAGAACCACCGGTATCTGAACCGAGAGAAACCGTACACATATTAGCTTGAACCGCTACCGCACTAGCTCCTGAGCTACCTCCAGGCACATGCTCAGGATTAGCAGCATTTTTGGTTGGGCCAAATGCGGAATTTTCATTGGAAGATCCCATGGCGAATTCATCACAATTTTGTCTACCAATAATGATGGCATCTTCAGCAATAAGCCTGTCGATGACCGTGGCATTAAATTGCGACTGAAAACCATCAAGAATTTTGCTAGCCGCCTGAAGACCATGATCTTTATGACAAATCACGTCTTTAATACCAACAACCATTCCTGCGAGCTTACCTCCTTGTCCTTTAGCAATTTTTTGATCCATTTCTTTTGCTCTATTGAGTGCTTCTTCAGCATATACCTCAACAAAAACATTTAGATCACGCTGGCTTTCGATTTGATCCAAATAATGGTTCACTATCGTTTCACAACTCGCCTCGCCTTTTGATAAACAATCGCTAATTTCTCCGAAAGAGGTATACTTTTTCACTTAGTTAGACTCTTTTTTGGTTGACCCTTGGTTTCCACTATCACCTTTTTCGATGCTGTCTTTTACCTCATTGGTAGCATCTTTAAACTCTCTAATTCCTTTCCCTAGCCCTCTAGCTAACTCAGGAATACGCTTTGCACCAAATAAAAGTAACAAAGCCATGAAGATCAATAGGACTTCCCATCCACCTAATCCTCCAATAAATGCAAGTGTGTAAAGCATTTTGTTTTATATTTTAATGTGTCGCAAATATACAACCCTACTTTAGGGCAATCAAATGATTATTGAGTTTTTAATGTTTTATCTCACAATTTAGTATACTTATTCAATCTTAATTATTGGCAATAAGTTCAATTTAAATAGTCTCCCCACCTATTCCTTCATCATTAAGCAAGCTATTAAAGTGACCATCAAAGCTTTCATTTAGATAAAATCAGAATGATAACGCAACATTATCTTATATGACTTATGATGCATCGACCATCTAAACTACCTATGATTTTGCTATCACATCGATGTAGACTTGCACTTATACCCATTTTAAAAATTTGGGTTTCATTATTATGATTAATGAAACAAGAAATTATTTATAATCGCTAAGCCATTGTTGTATAACTGATAGATGCCCTTATTGGCTTAGAAATAAAATAATGTATCAGGCTTTCAATAAAAAAATGCCAGCGATCTAAAGCTATCGCTGCATCAACCAAGCTTCAGGGTTCAGCTTCTCGAAGTTTTTCCATACTTGAAACTGCAGTTCACTCACTCCAGAGGAATTGGTATATACAGTTCCGATCACATCCTCCGCTTTTACCAATTGCATTTTCTTGACCTTCACTTCTTTAAGATTAGCATATACAGTAAAGTAATCTCCATGTTGTATAAGTACCGCGTAGTTCAAACCAGGTGGAGAAGTAATTGCTTTTACTTGACCTTCAAAAACAGTCTTTACAGGGGCGTCCTTTCCGGTTTGGATTTCAATACCCAGATTTTCTACCATATTACCCTTAAGTACAGGGTGTGGATGTCTTCCAAATTTCCCAGAAATTAAACCACTAGCTGGCCATTTCAACTTTTTCCTATTTCTTTCAAATGCCCCTGTAATCTCCTTCATATCCACACTCACCGCCATGCTTTCCTTTACCAAAGCTTCGATCATTTCATCTAACTTGCGGTTCTCCTCCGTACGGCGCTTCATCTCAGCTCTTAACTCTCTTTCTTTGAGGTTTAATTGGGCGATTAATTGACTTTGCCTCTGCCGATCGCTGAGGAGTAATTCCTGTTGCTTTTTTTGCTCATCAATTAATATTTGCTGTTCTTTCTTTAGAACCTGTATCTCTTTACGCTGGTTAGTAAGCTCTTCTTTGACAATTTGTATTTGCTCTACTTGTGTCTTACGGGTTTCTGTGTATTGATTCATATACTGAAGCCGCATAATCAATTGATTGAAAGTTTGTGCTGAAAAAACAAAAATGAGCTTCTCATACCCTTTATTAGCTTTAGAGGCTGCATAGATCATAGCCGCATACTCTTCTTTGAGCATTTCGAGATCATCCTCCATTGCACCTACAATGATGTTAATTCTTCCAATTTCAAGGTCTAGTACACCTAATTCTTCGGTCAAAGAGCGCATTAAATTCTCTTGAGCTTGTATCTTGCCTGTAAGAGCACTCAATTGTCCTAGGGTAGCTTCTTTCTCTATCCCTGTTTGCTTAAGAATGTTTTCAGCCTCTACAATCTTTTGAATGTTCTTTTTCTTCTCTTGCTCTAATTCAGTTTTACTCTTTTGCTGAGCAATGACTGGCGAAGGGGCAAGCAGTAGCATTAATAAAAGAAAGGGATAAACATATTTATGGTGCATATTTGGCTGGAATGCTGAAAGGGAAATCTAATTTCTCAGCTGGCAAGTCAATTCTTTGATGTTTTAAAGAGACTTTGGTAGGTTTCTTATCGCTCGACTTATCTTCGAAGATTAACTCTCCTTGAAATGGCACCAATCGATCATTGACAAGCTGAAAATCACCAAAGGATATATTCACATTTCCCGATTGTTGATCTTTTTTGATAGAAACATTTTCTAATTTACCATGGGTCTTGCTAACGCGATTCATCACTAAGATATCTTCAGCTCGCTGGCTAATATCGAAGTATTCATCCCCAAATTCTATTTTATCACGTCGGCTAGCGGGCTGTAGCAAGTTTCCTATCAAAGCAGACTGCATCACATTGAAGTCTACTTTCACACCAAACTCTTCACTAATATCCACGAAACTTCTTTTAATAGCTTGCCTATTGATTTTGTCTAGTACAAAAATGCTATCTGTCGTAATTAAGGCTCGCGCCGCTTCAATACCAAAACCTGGTGAAATCGACATCCAAATGATACTGTCTTTCTTCATTCGTATGGAGGCCGTAGCACTGAGAGAAGTGGATTGATCCTCAAACTTTACTTTTGTCTTGCTGGTCAGATAGTTAAAGTCAAACTCTTGAATGCTCAATATTGCTTCATCTTCTGCACTACTTGTTACTGTAGTTTGCTTAGCACAAGAGCCTAAAAACAACGCCCCACAAATCCAAAAAATATAATAAGCCTTATTCATAAAATTTCCTGTCTGCAATTTTCTTGTCAATTAATTCAGATGCGTCATCTAGACCTCTTGCCTTTTCCCAGTAGGTCACCGCTTTGTCTACATCACCATTTTTGTATAATATATCACCATAGTGCTCGTACACCTCACCGCTTGTTTCACCTTTTTCTATCGCACGCTCTATATATTTTTTAGCTTTTTCATATTCCCCCATTTGAAATAGTACCCAGGCATAGGTATCTAGATAGGTTGGGTTGTGAGGCTCCTTCTGAACCGTCTTTCCTGACATCTCTTTCGCCTTGTCCAGCTTTTCTTTTCTCAAAGACAAATAGTAGCTGTAATTATTCAAAACGTACATATTATCTGGCTCGAAGTCAAGCACAGCCTCATATGCTTCATCTGATTTCTCAAACTCATTTAAACGGTAGTAACTATCTCCAAGATGGCTCAAAAAATAACCTAGTAACTGCAAATTACTGCTGCTCAATTTTTTACCTTGCTCAAATGCTCTTACCGCACGTTGATAGTTTTGATTGCTAAAATGAGCAACACCCAGATATAAATAAAACGGCGCATGGTTAGGATATAATATTAATGCTTGATCAGCATATTTTGCTAACTCATCAAAGTCTTGTGTCTCATATTGGAGGGTTAACACATTGTTCCAAACATTGAAATTCGTATCATCTAAAACTAAAGAGTTTAAATAATTCTCTAATGCTGATGACTTATCTTTTAAAGCAAAATATAGATCTCCCATTGCCGCGTGGGCTCTACTTTCTTCTTCATGGTTAGTCAAAATTGCTTCACCGATCTTTTTCAATCTTAGCTTTTCCTCATCGCTAAAATCTGACCTCCTAGAAAATCTGCTAACAAAATAATTGAGCTTATCCTGAAGAGAGAGCATATCAGATGGTAGTACCTCTAGCATCAAAGAATCAGACAAATCATACTTTCTCTGCTCAGCATAAATTTTACTAAGGTAAAACTTAGACCTTACTGCATCTTTATTTTCTCTTACGAAAGATTCGACCAACTCAATGGCCTCTTTTGATTTTTTATTGGCATTTAAAAGCTCCGCCATGCTCAGCATGTACTGCTCTGACTGCGGGTTGCTCTTCACTAATTTCTGCGTTTCCTTGATCGCTCCTTCTAAATCATTTAGTCGAAGATAAATCTTCTGCTTTTGAATCACTAAGTCTTCATTAAGACCGAATTCTTCTTCTATTTTATCATAAATATTAATTGCCCTTTCAAATTCCTGCTGATACATATAGAGTGCAGCGAGATTGAAATAATATTCTTTCAGATCTTTATCAATCTTGGCAAACATGCGTTCATACACCTCACTCGCCTCTTTTAGATTGCCCATTTCAGTATGGACTTTGGCAGCTTGCTCGTAATAGGCAGGGTTTTGGTCATTCAGTCGAATAGCCTCATTAGCATGATAGAGTGCTTTTTCTAAATCACCTTGTTCTTGCAAAATCTCAGAAACCTTCAAGTGTGGGGTAGCCACACCTGGGTTAAGTTCTATGGACTTATTAAATAGCACTAATGCCTTCGCCCATTCCTCAAGCAAAGCGTATTTAATCCCATCTATAAAAAAATACTCTGCCTGTACCCTATCTTTATTACTTAATTCTTTTGGTTCATCCCCTTCGTTTTTTTTGCTCTCTTTCTTATTCTTTTTTAAAAATTGTGCGTGGGATGCGGGTGTATAAAAAACACCCAACAAGATAAACAGTATAAAAATGCTCTTAAAGCCTAACTTCATTGGATCTCTATATTTATTGGTTATACGCTACTTTAATGATATTAAGGCCGAAATCTTTATCCTCTTATTATCGAACTAAAGAATACTTAACCTCTCTGCTGATTATAAAGAAAAAATTCCCTTATGAGTAGATATAACCTGATTGTTTTTGATCTGTTTATGGTAATACTTAGAAAGTCTCAAACTTTTGTGCGAATTCTCTCAATTAACTAAATTGGCCTAAAAGCACCCTATACTTCATTCATTCACTTAGATAATGAACTTTTAACGCTATGATGACCACTTAAGACATACAGTGAACTGTAAAGATAAAAAATTTTGACCATTTCAACCTAGTACATTCATCTGAGGATCTTCTCTCGCTTTAAATTGATTCAGTTTTACTTAAGGCTTGCTTAAAAGTCCCAAGTACTGCAGATTCGAGGCGGCACAAGCTTCACATGTATTAATGGACAGAAAAATGATTATTTTAAAGAGCTTATTTAAAGCTTTTAATCTTTTTTCAAATAAATACCGCTTATGATTAACGAATCACGATAATGCTTGGGGCTAAGCTACAAGATGACTATCTCAGAGATGTTCGTGCAAGCATTTTCACCACTTTTGAATAAAAACTAAGCACTCAAAGAAATAAAGTCTAGGTTTTATGATTTATTTATCAACAATTTAGCTGTTTTTAAACACACCCTACTTAACGTTTAAAAAAGTCCATGATGTGCAATTGGCCAGCTTATTTCAATGGCCGCGATATAACTGAAGGGCAAAATTTAATATCATTGAGACTTATTGCATAGAATAGAGAATAAGAGAAAGGCAGAGGTAGGTCTTATCGCTTTGCGTTACATTCACCCAAAATACGTTTACCTCTCTCTTATTTCATTTTCATATTATTAAATAGGCCTTATAAAATCAAATGGTTGTAATCGCCAAGGCTCAGATCATCACTTTTCTTTACAATTTTGGCGAAATTACCCACCATGCTATTATCCAAATTGACTCCCTCAAGCGAAACACTCTCCTGTAAAATTGTATTAGATATAATTGATCTTTTGATAACAGAATCTTTCCCAATAGATACATTAGGTCCAATGACGCTATTTGAAATTTTCGCACCTGCCCCTATAAATACAGGGGGTATAATGCTTGTGTTTTCAAGTTGCGCTTCTGCACTAATCAGATCTTTTGAGGCAAGAAATTGAATGTAGCGACCGTTAGTTTCTACAGTGACATCTTTATTGCCACAATCTAGCCAGTCTTCTACCGCACCTTGCTTCAACTTCAAGCCCTTGTTCTTCATGTTTTCTAGTGCGACGGTAATCTGAAATTCACCACCTGCATCTTTGATATCGTTATCAATGAGATATTGAAGCTCTTTTTTGAGATTATCGCCGTCTTTGAAGTAGTAAATACCAATAATGGCTGAGTTAGAAACAAAACTTGATGGCTTTTCTACAAACTCTACGATATTACCGCCTTCATCTAACTTTACTACTCCATATTGCTCTGGGTTTGGTACTTCTTTCACCCAGATAATACCGTCCTGGTTTGCATCTAAGGTGAAGTCTGCACGAAATAAGGTGTCTGCGAAAGCGACAAGCACATTTCCGCTCAGTATTTCTTGCGCACACAAGATAGCGTGTGCTGTCCCTAAAGCTTTCTCTTGATGAAAAATATGACCTTTAGCACCCATATTTTCAGCAATTGCAATCAATTGTGATTCTACTTCTGAGCCAAAATCTCCAATGATAAATCCAATATCCGTGATTTTATCTGATACTACCTCGCTAAGGTCTTCTACCAATCGTTGCACAATAGGTTTCCCTACTATTGGCAATAAAGGTTTAGGGGTAGTGAGGGTATGAGGGCGCATGCGCTTCCCTTTACCAGCCATGGGGATGATTATCTTCATAAACCGATCTGTTTAGTTGATGTAAATTGAAAAAATTATTGCTGACTATCGGGATCCTGTACTTCCGTATCCTCCAGCTCCCCTTTCAGTTTGCCCGAGTTCGGCTACTTCTTCCCAGTCGGCGCGAACGTAAGAAGCCACTACCAATTGAGCAATGCGTTCTCCCGCCGAAATGGTGACTTCATCATTACTCAGATTAATCAGTAGTACTTTTACTTCACCACGATAATCTGCGTCAATTGTTCCAGGTGAATTAAGCACAGTAATACCTTTTTTAAAGGCTAAACCGCTACGTGGTCTCACTTGAGCCTCATGCCCTTTCGGTAGCTCCATAAAAATACCGGTAGGAATGAGTTGTCGCTCAAGAGGCGAAAGTACTAAGTCCTCTTCGATATTAGCCCTTAAATCACATCCCGCACTGTCTACAGTCGCATAGGCAGGCGCTTCATGTGCTGATCGATTGATCAGCTTGATCTTTACACTTTTTATTTCCAATTTCATTAGGATTGATTCAATCATAAAGGTAAGCTGTATCGCGCTACTCAACAAATACAATGACTACATAACAGAGGGATATCGGAATAGATCTTCATTCCACATAAAAAAAATTAACGCTCCACTTTACTTTTACGGCTTTCTAATACTTTTTGCAGTATCGTAAAAAATTTCAATTGGTCGGGCATTGAAAGCACCAGGGGACTTACTCTATTTTTAAAAAATAAACGTACAGTACCATCTTCAATAGACAACTCGGCATCAATTAAATGATTGAGCGTATACTTTCTCTCATCACCATTTTGCTGAATGAGACGGATAAAGCGCTGATTGATTTCCAAGGCACCTTCAATATCCAGCTTGTAGCCTATTTCTTTGTATCGCAAATTATCTCTTTGGTAGCTGTTTTGTATCACCGCTTGCAAAACTCTGCCCTCTCCACTGTAAAAATAGCTCTTGTCCTGTAAAATATTATCATCAATTTTTTCATCAATCTGTTCTCTTAGCTCCGTCATAAAACGAATATAATGCCGCTCAGCTTGGATGACTTCGTTGGGTATATTCCATTTCTGAGCCAAAAGATCAAGATGTTGAACTTCTTCTTGAGTAAGCTGATGATCAGAACTAAGGTGTTCTAAAATTTCTCGATACCAATAAGTCTTTATTTCTATGAGTTCATCCTCACTCAAGCCAAGTTGTATGGCAAGTTCATAAGTTTTATTGAGCGGAAACACTAAGCGTGCCACTCCTCCAAACCATTGATAGACCAATCGATAATAAAAGGCTTTCAGGTCTGTACCTTTGAGGAAAGAAGGAACACTACGCCTCAGTAAAGTGACATCCTGCTCTTGCTCAGGATAGTTTTCTAGAGTTTGTAGGAAGTGGTCAAGGTGATCCAATTGCTTTTTTTGCTTTTGATTCTCAAAAACTATCATTAGGAAAAACACAATAGAAACCCCGAGAGCGGGAAAAAAAGGTACGCCCATTGCTACGGAAAAGATGCTTACTATGGCTAAAATAAGATATAAACTCGATTTAACATTGTTCAAGCGAATGGTAGGAAGGTGTAAATCTTCCTCGTGTTTATATAATGGTTGATGTGAAGGATAAGTGAGTCCAGTATCAATAAAAATCTCTTTATCCACCACCTGTGAGCGGACACTAGCTCGCGAACTCAATGATGAGGGTGAAGCGCCATTTTTTATTGACTTGCGGTAATAGAGGCCTCCCCTACCTGCATGTACATAACTACTAACTTTTGAATTTACACCGTAGCGAAGACCCTTCACCCCCAATGAGAAACCCAATCCACTTTTAGACAGATTAATCCTTAATGGCCCTTTTCCAAATGATTTTCTAATGTAAAATGGCATATTTATAAAATAATATAGAGACCAAAGTCTAGTCGGCTCTGTTAGAAAGAATCATAAATAAGGCTTGCTTAATCAAATAAGTAAAGTTTAGACTTTATGGTTTATTTATCAACAATTTAGCTATTTTTAAGCAGACCCTAAGTAAGGATATCTAATTACTTTCGCCAACGTAAGCGAAGCCGTATTAGTTTTCAAGGCTGATATCCAAGAAAAAATCCCCGTGACCTACACGGGGATTTTAAAATTCATTAAGCAAAATGCTCAAAATCTAATATTATATTAAGATAAGATGGCATCTATCATTTCATCATCAGTTGGTTTGATGGCAGAGGGAAAAAACTTCATTAGCTTACCTTCTTCATCAATGAGGTATTTACTAAAGTTCCACGAAGGCTCTTGTTCATTCCAGCCATTTTTACTCTTGTCGGTTAACCATGCATAAAGAGGGTGCTTGTCTTTTCCCTTCACAGATACCTTCGAAAACATTTGAAAAGTAACACCATAGTTCTCTTGACAAAACTCCTTGATTTGATCATTTGAGCCAGGCTCTTGACCACCAAAGTTATTTGCTGGGAAACCAAGAATGGCTACTTTATCACCATGCAGCTCGTGCAATTGCTGCAAATCTTTGTATTGCGGCGTATAACCACATTTAGATGCAACATTGACAATTAAGATCTTTTTACCCTTATACTGGCTAAAATCAATCATATCACCGCTAAGGCTTTCAACTTTAAAGTTGTAAATCGATTGCTCAGCAGGTATCACGGCACTAGACAAGTCGTCGGGCCTGCTTTTCACTTCTCTTACACCACAAGAAATCAACAAGGGTGACACTAAAAACAACAGTATAAATAAATTTTTCATGAGTTAACTATTAAATTTTACATCCTATCAGGTACAATTATTCCCAATAAACGCATACTGCTTTTAATTGTTCGAGCAACTTCGGCAGAAAGTTTTATCCTGAAGATTCTTGTCTCGTCATCTTTCTCATTAAATATCGGATGCTCGGCATAAAAGCGATTATACTCCTTTGCTAAATCAAATGCATACTGAGCGATGACAGCTGGTGAAAAATCATTGGCAGCCTCCAGAATCACTTGAGAAAATTTACTAATTAACTGTATGAGCTCTACTTCCTCTTTGTTTAGCTTCATATGAGTGCTCGAGTCAGCCTGATAGTCTAGTGATAGTTGTTCAGCCTTCCGCAAGATGCTCGATATCCTCGAGTGAGTATACTGGATGAAAGGGCCTGTATTACCCTGAAACTCAATACTCTCTTCAGGGTTAAAAAGCATACGCTTCTTCGGGTCAACACGAAGCAAGAAATATTTCAAAGCACCCATCGCCAAGGTGTAGTGCAGTTCTGCTGCTTGCTCTTGGCTAAAACCATCAGTCTTACCGAGTTCATCGGTTTTTGCTTTGGCTGTATTAATCATCTCTTGAATCAAATCATCGGCATCAACCACAGTACCTTCTCTAGACTTCATTCGTCCACTAGGTAAATCTACCATGCCGTATGACAAATGATACATGCCGCTAGCATAGGATTTCTGAAGTTTTTCACAAATTGCAAAAAGGACAGCAAAATGATAGTCCTGCTCGTTTCCTACCACATAAACTGATTTATCAAATGCAAAGTCTTGATACTTTAACTCTGCCGTACCAATATCTTGCGTAATGTATACAGAAGTACCATCGCCCCGGAGCAATAGCTTTTCATCTAGATTCTTATCCTTAAGATCTACCCAAACCGATCCATCAGCTTTTTTATAGAATACTTGCTTTTCAAGCCCCTCGTCTACTATGTCCTTTCCCAACAGATAGGTATCACTTTCATAATAATATTTATCGAAAGTTACTCCCATCTTTTTATAGGTTTCATCGAAGCCTTCATATACCCAGCCATTCATGGTAGACCATAAATTCACGGTTTCGGGCTCACCAGCCTCCCACTTTTTGAGCATTTCTTGAGCCTCGAGCATCATAGATGCTTGTTTTTCCGCAAATTCTTTTTCTAGTCCTTGCTCAATTAGTGAAGCCACCTCTTTTTTATACTCTTGATCAAATCGAACATAGTATTTTCCTATGAGATGATCGCCTTTAATTCCTGAGCTTTGTGGCGTCTCCCCATTGCCAAATTTTTGATAAGCAAGCATCGACTTACAAATATGGATGCCTCGATCATTTACCAAGTTCACTTTCAATACCTCATAACCCGCAGCTTCCAAAATTTCTGCAATAGAATAACCCAAAAAATTATTTCTGAGGTGCCCCAAGTGAAGGGGTTTATTGGTGTTGGGGGATGAGTATTCAACCATGACTTTCTTGCCATTTTTTGGAATACCACCCCTATCTGCTATGCTGCTCAAATGATTAAACTGCTCGATCCATTGAAAATCAGCAATCACTATATTCAAAAAGCCTTTTACGACATTGAAATCTTCTACTATCGGCTCATTTTCTTTCAGATACACTCCAAGCTGCTCAGCGATTGCATCGGGTCGTGTCCGTAAAGCTTTTGACATTCCAAAGGTCACCAAAGTAAAAGACCCCTCAAAATCTTTCCTAGTCGGCTGAAAATGAATATCATCTGCTGAAAGTTCATGCTTAAAAATTTCCTTACACGCTTTGACTACTGCTTGCTGCAGTTGTTGAGAAATGCTCATAGTATCCTTGATTTTATCTTTTCTATCCTTGAAAGATGCTGAATCCATTAAAACTTGACATTATCCTTTAATGAACCCCATCCATATTTTGCTACCGTACTGATGATAACTTGTTTTTATTAAAGTTCGCAAAAATAAAAAAACCAAGCCGCAATGACTTGGTTTTAATGAGATATTTTTATGCCCTCAAAAAATAATAGAGGGATAAATAAAACAACTTTATGCCATTTCTTTTTTCAATCTTGTATTTTCCAATACTTCAGTCGAGGCCTCTAAGATATCAAAAGCCAGTTCTGCCATCTTATTTTCACTATCTAAAGTAGGATTTACTTCAACCATTTCCCAGCAAACCACCCTAGGATCTTTCAGTAGCTCTGCATTGATGTCGAGTGCCTCTTCAAAGGTTAACCCGTTGGCAACAGGAGTCCCTGTACCACGAGATAGGTTGGCATCTAAGCTATCTACATCAAAAGAGATGTAAATCATGTCGCAGTCAGCTAGGTGATCTAAGCTAGCCTTGGCGATAGCTTTACCACCTTTTGTTCTCACTTCTTGAGTAGTGAAATTTTTTATGCCATGCCTTTTCAAGAGTGCCTCTTCTGGTTCTTCGGTGTCGCGAAGTGCGATAAATACAAGATCCTGATATTCAAATTTAGGACCTTCAACACCAAGGTTTTTGAGTCGATTCCATGTATTAAGCGTTTGTTCCGATGGCGTATTAATCGCCATGTCTAAATTGTCTTCCGCCGCAGCAATAGCAAGAGGCATGCCGTGCACATTACCAGAAGGACTCGTATATGGAGTGTGTAAATCACCGTGAGCATCAATCCAGATGATACCCAACCGCTTCTTAGGGAAAGCTCTCTTGATACCTGAAATCGTACCCGCAGCATTGCTATGATCTCCCGCTAGCACAAGCGGAAAATCACCTTCTTTAAAAGTATTGAAAACAGCACAAGAAATATCCTTTAATACGTGCTGTATAGCCTCAAGTCTTAAGGCAGTGGGGTCTTGAGGTTCATCAAACAAGGCCATATTGTTTGTTTCCACCTCTAAGATCGAATAATTAGCGAAAAAATTCGACCCTTTGTCTAAGCAAGCAATCTTTAGAGCATCAATCCCTAAGGCTGAACCACGGGTGCCAGCTCCAATTTCAGATTTTACTTCTACAATTTTAATTTTCTTCATATATCTATTTTTAAAACCCAAAATGAGTCTTTTCAAATGCAAACTATACGATTTTTAATCGACTTCCAAATGTAAATTAGACCCTCATCCCTCGAGAAAATATCTTTTATCAAAAGGATACAAGGGTAGATTTACCGATTAAATTTTTCCTAAAAACTCCGCAAATGTGCACAATTTATTTCGATGTAAAAACAAACTCTTAAAGATCTTTTTTAGATCACGCTTTAAAACATTTAAAGCGTGATTTATCAAAATCAAACCAATATACACGCAACATTTTTGTAATAATTTCGAGCTAATATTCACCAATGCCGTATAAAGCAAGCAAAATCGTATAATAGCAGCTTGACCCCTAATACAACTCCATAAGCATGAATTCAAAACCTGAGTTTAAAGAAAGTCAGCGATTTACCCAACTATGGGTCATCATGATTTTGTTTAGTATTAATTTTATATTTCTGCTGGGCATTTATCGTCAGATTATTCAAAACGAACCCTTTGGCAGTAACCCTATGAACGATGAGTCTTTGCTCATCTTTGGGGCACTGGTTTTTATTTTCACACTTCTATTTTTCAAAATTGCCCTTGAAACGAAAATCAATCATAACGGCATTCATTATCGCTTCTTTCCAATTCACATAAAATACCGTAGCATCAGTTGGAGTGAAATCGATAAATGTTACACCAGAGCTTATTCTCCAGTAAAAGAATATGGCGGTTGGGGAATCCGATTGGGACGCCAAGGCAAAGCCTACAACATCAAGGGTATGGAAGGCTTGCAGCTACACCTTAAAGATGATAAAAAATTACTACTTGGCACACAGAAAAGCGATCTTATCGATCAATACCTATCTTCTTTAAGTAAGGCGAAGGGCATCTATCAAGCCTCATCTATCGCCAAAGGATAAATCAACCATCATTTCAAAAACCAAGAGATCATGCGTAAACTTTTCTATCAGCTTATAAGCGTTTTTACAGGCGATGCCGCCAAAGGTAATATTGCCGCTGTTTGCCATTTTGATGGTTATTTATCTGGGGATGAGATGCAAAAAATGGCTGAAGATCTCAATCAGCCTGCAACTGCATTTATCCAACAGTCTGGCTCGGCTTATCAATACAATATCCGATGGTTTGCGCCCGATGCTGAGATAGAAAATTGTGGGCACGGTGCTTTTGCTTCAGCCGCATTTCTCAAAGAAAAAGGGCTTGAAACAGCAACTTTCGAACCTATTTCTACTGAAAAAATGATGTGGCATCTGAACGATATCGGCAAAATCAGCCTTCAGCTAGCCATCATACCATCAAAGCTTCACCCACACATAAGGCCAGAACTAGAAAGTGGCTTAGGCTGCAAGGTACTTGAATATCACATCAACAATAATAAACATATCGTAAGAGTGGCAAGCGAAGAGATTATAAGACAACTAAAGCCGAATTTTCATGCTTTAGCGCAGCTTCCACCTTTTGGATATATTGTCACCGCCAAGGGAGAGACTACCGATTTTGTAAGCCGCACATTTGTACCCAAGGTAAGGCAGCTTGAAGATCACGGCACAGGCTCTTCGCATGCAGCCCTTGCTCCTTATTGGTCAAGAGAATTGAATAAGAGTACACTTAGCGCAAGACAACTCAGTCCTAGGGGAGCGCTCATGAGCTGCACAATTACAGAAAATCAAGTCAATATTACGGCTGATTATAAAATAATTGGAGAGGGTGAGTATTTTCTTTAGTGCTTTTCGAGGAATGAGAACACTAGCCATTTAAAAGATCACCATGTAGTTCACTACTACGGTCATTTCACGCTAAAAAACCAAACTCGTTTTTGATCATCCATTGGATTCCTCATCTAATGCCGATGACTTGATATAGAAGACTCACTGATAATTTAAAAATGTAAACTCAAATCATCTGCTATCTCCCCCTCCGAAAGGCAAGAAATGCATGTGAAAATGTATACTATTTTCAAGTAGATATACACGCTGCCACAATGGCAGTATCGATAAATTTCATTATCTTTGCACCAAATTACTGAAAGAAAAGAAGTGGATGATCAGGACTGAGACATGGCTCAATTGGATGCTAAAATATTCCATAAAGTGCTTTAAAAATCTCAAATCTGTTTCTTAAAAAAACGAAATATTAGATGCTATGAAAGGACTAATTGCAGACTTGGACATCATCAAAGAGGAAACTCAAAATGCAGATGAGAGCTGCGGCTTTGAAGTGAGTAAGGAGGAGAATACAGGCAAGTCTAGGAAGTTATATATAGAGAGTTACGGTTGTCAGATGAATTTTTCTGATAGCGAGGTGGTCACTTCCATTATGAAAGAGGAAGGCTTTGATACTACCGCCGACATAGAAAAGGCAGATGTAGTATTTATCAATACATGTTCAATAAGAGAAAAGGCGGAGCAGACGGTGCGCAATCGACTCAACGCCTTCAATGCAGTAAAAAGTAAGCGGCCAGAACTATTGATTGGTGTGCTTGGCTGCATGGCTGAGCGCCTCAAAACCCAGCTTCTCGAAGAAGAGAAAGTGGTAGATATGGTCATTGGTCCTGACGCCTACCGTGACCTTCCTCAACTCGTAAGCACCGCAGAAACGGGTCAGAAAGCGGTCAACACCTTCTTAAGTAGAGAGGAAACCTATGCTGATATTAGCCCAGTAAGGCTAAATAGCAATGGGGTAACTGCTTTTATCTCAATCATGAGAGGCTGTGACAATATGTGCTCTTTTTGTGTAGTGCCTTTCACCCGTGGAAGAGAGCGATCTAGAGACCCTCATAGCATTGTAGCTGAAGCGAAAGCGCTTTTCGAAAAAGGGTATAGAGAAGTGACACTGCTAGGTCAAAATGTAGACTCTTATAAATGGTCACCTAATGCTGAGCTAAAAGGAAAACAACAAATAGAGCGAGCTGGAGAAACCAATGTAGTAGTATTTTCTGATTTGATAGCGATGGTAGCGGAAATTGACCCTCGATTGAGAATACGCTTTTCTACCTCCCACCCCAAAGACATTACCGACGAGGTACTTCATACCATGGCCAAGTACAACAACATCTGTAACTACATTCACCTGCCCGCGCAAAGCGGTAATACAAGGGTGTTGGATTTGATGAATCGAACTTACAGCCGTGAGTGGTACATGGAAAGAGTAGATGCGATCAGAAGAATCATTGGTGAAGACTGCGGCATCAGTTCTGATATGATTGCTGGCTTCTGCACCGAAACTGAGGAAGAACACAAAGATACCCTTACGCTGATGGAGTATGTGAAATACGACTTTTCTTATATGTTCTTCTACTCCGAGCGACCAGGGACGCTTGCTGCCAAGAAATATGTAGACGATGTGCCTCTAGAAATCAAGAAAAGAAGACTCAACGAAATCATCGATCTACAAAGAAAGCTGTCACTAGAACGCAATCAACGAGATGTTGGCAAGCTGCATGAAATCTTAATAGAAGGTGAATCTAAAAAATCAAAAGATCATCTGCAGGGTAGAAACTCAGCCAACAAGGTAGTCGTCTTCCCGAGAGAAAATTATCAACCAGGCCAATATATTATCGCGAAGGTTACTGACTGTACGGCGGCAACGCTTATCGGGGAAGCTGTAGAAGAGGTAAAGTTCTAATTAGCTAGTACTTTTCGATTTCAAAATTGAAGCTTGAGAAGCGTCGATGTAGTTGCCGAACTATATAACTAACAGGAGGCTTTTTCTTCACTTCTCATTTTTGGATAGAAAAGCATTCAAATATTTTAAGGCTAGGAATGCTATAATCAACAATTCATGGATCAAGAAATATTAGCGGTAAAACAGAGATTTGGGATTGTGGGTAATTCCTCGTTGCTCAATCATGCCATTAGTGTGGCCATGAAGGTAGCGGCTACCGATATGTCTGTGCTGATTACGGGAGAAAGTGGTAGCGGTAAAGAATCTTTCTCTAAGATTATCCATTCACTGAGTCCTGCAAAACACGGTCAATTTATTGCCATCAATTGCGGAGCGATACCTGAAGGTACCATTGATTCAGAGCTTTTTGGTCATGAAAAGGGTGCTTTTACGGGTGCTGTGGAAGCGCGTAAAGGATATTTTGAGGTGACAGATAGCGGTACCATCTTTCTCGATGAGATAGGAGAAATGCCCCTTTCTACCCAAGCAAGGTTATTACGGGTCCTTGAAAATGGAGAGTTTATTCGTGTTGGCTCATCCCAAGTAAGAAAAACACAGGTAAGGATCGTGGCTGCCACTAATGTCAACCTTATAAAAGCGGTAGAAAAGAAGAAGTTCCGTGAAGACCTCTATTACCGCCTTTCTACGGTACCTATTTATGTACCGCCACTGCGCGAGCGCGGGAATGACATTAGCCTGCTTTTTCGAAAATTTGCCAGCGATTTTTCTGAAAAATACCGCACCCCTCCTATTGAGTTAAGCGAAGAAGCTGAGCATGTATTAATTAACTATCGATTTCCAGGTAATATTCGGCAACTAAAAAATATAGTAGAGCAGATTTCCGTTTTAGAGCTTGAAAAACAGATCGATAGAGAAACACTAGAAAGGTATTTGCCTAAAAATCACCAAGGTTTGCCTGAGTTAGCAGGCGGGAGATCCGCCTCCCAAAATACTGAGGAAAGATCAGGTAGTAATCACCAATCGGATTTTACCGAAAGGGATATCCTATATAAAGTCCTTTTTGACATGCGCAAAGATGTCACAGAGTTAAAAAAATTAGTGCTGAATATCTTAAGGAGGGAGTCATACGGTAGAGATGTCTTAAACGATCATGAGGAGCTTTTCAACAATTTGGATCATGAGAGTGCCAATGAACCAAAATCAGAAGTAGAAAAACAGACCTTCTTACTTACTGAAGGCGAAAGAAGAGCTGAAGAGTCGAACAAAAACATCTTTGACATCCAGAATATCGAAGACGCTAGTATTGATGTAGAGGAAAGCCTGTCGATAGAAGACAAAGAAAAAGAGCTAATCATCAAGGCGTTGGAGAAAAACAACAACAAACGCAAAGATGCCGCGAGAGACTTAGGAATATCTGAAAGGACGTTGTATCGTAAGTTAAAACAATATGAAATTGATAAATAAATTATTGATCACCGTTTTTTGTATATCCATATTCTGTGGCTGTGGGGTATATTCATTTACAGGAGTAAATATCTCACCCAACATTGAGACGATCTATATTGAAAACTTTTTTAATGATACAGGTCAAGGTCCAGCCAACATTTCTCAGCTATTTACAGAGGGTTTAAAAGATTATTTCCAGCAAAACACAAGCCTAAGAATTGTCAGCCAAGATGGAGACTTGTCATTATCTGGAGCGATAGTTGGCTATAATGTAGCACCTACTGCCCCAGTGGCTTCCGGTGATCAAAATGTACCCGATGAAGCAGGATTAATGAGGCTCACCATCACTGTGAAGGCGGAGTATGTTAATATAGAAGATGATGAGTTTGACTTTAACCGCTCATTCTCTTTTTATGCTGACTTTAACCCCAGGCAAACAACCCTAACTGCAGTGGAAAATGAGTTAGTAGACGAAATATTTGAACAAATAATCTTAGATATTTTCAATGCCTCTGTTGCCAATTGGTAGAAAATTGCGTAATTATGTATTTTAGATGTAAGAAAGTACTTAAAAATCAACAATAGTGACCCGAAATTTATTTTTTAATTTGATGCACAAACCAGAATCAGCAAGTCAAGACGACATGTATGATTTGCTTAAATTGGTTGAAGCATACCCTTACTTTCAAGGTGCGCATATCGTACTTGCGAAAGTTTTTCATGAAAAAGGTCAAAAAGATGCCCAAAAGAAGCTTCACCTGGCAGCTCTACATACAGCAAATCGAGCAGAGCTAAAATCCATCATGAAAGACGGATTCGTACCTTATAATAAACAAGAGGTACTATCGGCTGATCTTGAAGTAGAGAGCACTACAAATTTTTTCGAATCTTTAAATGCTTCAAAACCTGACTACAAGGAGGAACAGATAAATACTCATACCGTTGATACCCCAGAAGCCAAGGAACCATCAGAAGCCGTAAATCAAGATCAGATTATAAAGAATGATATCGAAGAAATCCCTAGTGGCGACTATAGCTTAAGAAATGAAAAGCCTGGAAAAATACAGTGGAATGAGACGGAAGGCTTTGATAGCAAAGAGTCCAAAGATTCATTTTTTCAGGAGTTGCAAGAGAATATGGCTAAAGCTAAGGCGGAAAGAGAAAAACTAATGGCCGCATTCGAAAAAGAAGAAGAAAAAGAAAAGCCAAAAAAGAAGGCTGCTGTGAAGAAAAAGGCAAGTCCTAAAGTAAAAAAAGAAGTAGTAAAAAAAGAGAGTCAACCTAAAAGAAAGGTGACGAAGAAAAAAACTACTAATACAAAAAAGACACAGCCAGCAGAAGATGAGTTAATACAGTCATTGAAAAGAATTTCACCACAGCAGGAGCTATCAAAGAAAATCCATAAGCAAATGGAGCTAATTGATGCATTTATCAATTCCGATCCTACCATTGCCCGCCCTAAAGACAAATCAGATTTCGATGATGAAATAGCACAGGAACTGGAAGATTTAAGCAAGAAATATGAAGAGATCACCGATGACCTTATTTCAGAAAATCTTGCAGAAGTATTGGCAAATCAAGGAAAAGTAGAAAAATCTATTGAAATTTATAAAAGATTAAGTTTGAAGTTTCCCAAGAAAAAGACGTACTTTGCGAAGCAAATTAAAAAATTAAAAGAAGACAACTAAATACATGTTCACGATCATTATTAGCATTATCATCGTACTATCAGTAATCTTAGTACTCATTATTTTAGCTCAAAACTCTAAAGGTGGGGGTCTAAGTAGTCAATTTGGTGGATCATCTACCTCGCAGGTTATAGGTGTGAAAAGAACGACCGACCTCATGGAAAAACTAACCTGGGGATTTGGTATTGCTGTGGTAGTATTGAGTATGGGTACCAATAAATTATTAGATAAAGATGAGGCTAGCATGCTAAAAAGCCCTAATATTGATAGAGCTCAAGAGCAACAAATCACACCATCTTTCGGCGGTTCTGGTGGTCAAGAAGGAGCTGAGGAAATCACCATCGACGATGAATCAAGTTCAGAAGACTTGTTCGAAGAATCAGAAGAAAATTAGGTCTTCAAGAATATATGATAGTAAAGGGGCTTGAGCCCCTTTTTTTATGCACTTGACAAATATCTTATCAGAGACCTTTTAGCAATAGGTAGCAGCGTTGTTTGCTCTGGCAATTCAAATTTACTACTTACTAAAACGGTATAAGGATTGGGTAAGCTAGAGAAATTTTTAATAAGGTCTAATTTAATTTTTTCAAAAGTACGCCCTATTATCAGTTTTACTCTTTGAATAAATTGACAGTGTATTGCTCGATAACTATCTTCTGACTGATGAAAAACACTTACGCGATACTGATAAATATTGACAAATGAGGAGCTCTCCGCATGAAGCATCATATAGCCTTCATCTTTATATAGGGTGCTAATGCCAATTTCATGTACGCTAATTTGTTTTTCTATAAAGTCATAAATATCCTTTCCCTCTTTTAAAGTTTGCTCCATCTGCGGCAGAGCGTACTGAACGATTGCTTCAATCCGTTTCATGGTATCGTCATCTTGGACAATCTTTTCATAGTGTAATTTAAAATTCTCAAAATCTGCTTTAGTCAAACGCTTAGGAAAGGAATTAAGAATTTGCTCTTTGCTTTCATGCATTTGCTTAAGCTGTCTATAGTGAGCAACTAACTCTTGTAGACCTGGAAAAAGATGAGGCTTTTTAAAGTCATTTCGTAAATGCTCGAGGTAAGCCAGTAAAATATACTTTTTATATTCAAAGTCTATCCAACCCTCGGTAACCCAATTATTGTTTAATGTTTTCATGATTTTCACTTAATTTAGCTCTTCTAATATAGCATTGATTAGGCAAAAAATCAATAATGCAAACAAAAAGCAGATTTTTGACCATTAAACTCAAACTAATACACTTATTTTTGTAAATAAATCAAAATAAATAATGGAATGCAGATTGAAGTTTATGAATAGGAGCACTCTCTTAAAAATCTCTTTCTCAACTGAAAAGGCAAAAGCTTGCAAGTAGAAATCAGTTTTATCTTCATCCAAGACTGTTGAAAGCCACTACTCCTGTGATATATTTATACAATTCTTCCTCCCAACTTGAAGAAATGAGAGCGTTTCTTCCTTTAACTGCAAAGATTATTTGAATATAAATTTGAGAAAATGTACTCATGACTAATTATTTTATCTAAAAATCCACTCGATAAAAATAATATATGTATTACCGCTTGTTTGCATCTTAAATTTCAAAAGAAGTACTAAGTTTTAAAAGCGCTGAA